>NZ_JBLFJW010000025.1:0-89423 GCF_047713085.1 Pantoea sp. sgz302252 | reverse complement strand
GTCATCAATATCAATGCTGAAAATGGTGTGGCCTTCTATTCCGACGGCAATGCCAACAACCGTATCATCAACAAAGGCCAGGTTATCCTTGGCGAAGGTGTACCAGACAGCGCCGATAACACTGACGATTTAGCGTCGATGGTTCTGGAAGGCACGCTGAGTGGAATTACCAGCATAACATCTTCTGGCTGGGTTGAGTCAGGCACGGTGGCGACCAATACGGGAACCCTCGAAGGCCCTGGAAATATTGATGTCAACGGTACGCTGGAAAACCAAAGCGGAGCCAGCATCACTGCAGCTCTGAATATCGCTAACGGCACACTCACCAATGCCGGTGACATAAGCAGTACCATCCTGGCAACGGGTACCAGTACCCTAAATAACAGTGGGACAGTCGACAACGGCGTTAAGCTGCGTGACTCCAGCCGTATGACTAATACCGGCACAGTGACGCTGGGCAGCGCTGCGGATGCCGGTAACGCCAGCATGATGGAGATGAAAAACAACGCGGTATTTGAGAACTCGAGCACCGGCACGCTGCTGGTTGATAACAACAAAAACGCCATTCACCTCAATGACAACAGCACCCTGAAAAATAGCGGCACGATGGTGGTGTCCGACAGCAGCCATGCTGGCGGGGTGAACCTGTATGGCGGCACAACCAAATTTATCAATGATGGCACCGCTACGGTTTCCGGTGGTAAATCACTGGTGGTTTCGAGTGGTAATGCCGCAGCGGGCAAGTCGTGGTTCTGGAACCAGGACGACGGCGTGGTTGATTTCACTGCCACCACCAGTGGGCTTGCGGCTGTTAATCTGGGTGGCTCAAATTACGTCGGCATCAACGACGGGGAAATGGACATTCACGGCAACAATGCCGTAGGTATGAAAGCCGGGAAAAACAGCCAGCTGGTCAACAACGGCACCATCAACCTTGGTGAAGAAGGCAATGCCGCGGGTGAAAGCGGCCTGATTGCGATGCAGCTGAATGCGGATGCCACGGCGGATGCGGTGATGGAAAACAACGGCACTATCAATATCTATGCCGATAATTCCTATGCCTTCGATCGCATGGGGGCCAATGGCCGCATCATCAATAACGGTGCCGTTAACATTGAAGGCACCGGCAGCGGTCTGGTTAAAGGTGGCGAAGGTTCCGTTGAAGGGCTGAACGGCGATAACGGCGACAGCACTGAAGTGCATGCTGCCACCACCGATCGTCCGGTTGATCCGACTGCTACGGCATCTGTCTCCACAGATCCTGTCCGCACCAGCGTCAGCTATTACACGGTCGGCACCAATGCCAACGGGACGGCGGGCACCATGGCCGGCAACAACATGGACCTCGATGATGTCAAAGTGGATACCGGCTTTACCGCAGGTACTGCTGCCACCACAGAAACGTTTGATAACGTCTTTGTCGGCAATGACATTCAGGGCGAGCAAAACGTGCAGTCGACCAGCGTGGTGTGGACGGCGACCGGCAGTAAAGACGCCAACGGCAACGTTGACGTCACCATGAGCAAAAACGCCTACACCTCGGTGGTGGATGACAGCAGCGTCAACAGCGTTGCAGCGGCACTTGATGCGGGTTACACCAACAACGAACTGTACAACAGCCTGAATATGGCAACGTCTTCAGACGTCACCAAAGCCATGAAGCAGATCAGCGGCAGCCAGGCACTGAATGTCGCCCGCGATGCGCGCGTGCTCAGCAACCGCTTCGATATGCTGGCCGATGCGGCACCGGAAATTAACAACGGTCTGTCATTTAACGTAGTGGCGAAGGGCGATCCGCGTGCAGAACTCAGCAATGACACGCAGTACGATATGATGGCACTGCGTCAGAAACTGGGCTTCGGTAACAACCAGTCGTTAACCATGGAATACGGTATCGCGCGTCTGGACGGCGACGGCAACGTCAGCGCCGGTCAGGATGGCATTACCGGCGGTTACAGTCAGTTCTTTGGTCTGGATCATGCCATGCCTATCGGTGAAAGTGGCCTGTCGTGGAACAACGGCCTGCGTTATGACGTGCATCAGCTCGACAGCAAACGCGGCATTAACTACGGCGATGTGAACAAACAGGCCTCGGCTGATACTAAGCAGCAATATCTTGAGTTGCGCTCTGAAGGCCGTAAAACCTTCAACCTCAGCGAAGGGCTGGATATTGCCTCGTACGCCGGTGTTAAGCTGCGCCACACGCTGGATGACGGCTACAAAGAAACCGGGGCAGGTGACTTCAACCTCAACATGAACAGCACCACTGAAACCGCCGTGGATTCCGTGGTCGGCATGAAGCTGAGCTACGCCGGTAAGAACGGCTGGGCAGCAACAGCGACCGTTGAAGGTGGCCCGAACCTGAGCTACTCAACCAGCGGTAAAACCGCTTCTTTGCAGGGCGCATCCGGGCAGAACTTCGCCGTGGATGACGGTCAGAAAGGCGGCGGCATCAACAGTATGGCGCAGGTCGGCGTAAAATATCATGCCGGTAACACCGCGGCGTCGCTGGAAGCCTTCCACTGGAAAGAGGACGGTATCAGCGATAAAGGTCTGATGGTGAACTACAAGTTCAACTTCTGATTGTAAAACTCAATGGCCCTTGCCTATGCGGGGCCATTTTTTATTTTAATTCTCTCTTGAAAATATCGACCACTCTCAATAAATTAACTTTGTTAGATTTGTAATTGATATACAAATCTATTCCCAGCTCTGGGGCAGGGAGCAAATTTATATTTTTACGCCCACTTTCGTTCATATTTTCATATTCAACTTCAGAAATAAATCCGATGGCATTATTTTTCTCAATGAAAAAAAGGTTAAGGTTTTGCTCTGTGCTTTCGAATATCACTCTTTTACGATGCTTTATGATATCGGCAATTACTGTATTATTTTTTCGAATAGACTGAAAATAAGTGGGGCTGTTGTTGATGGTTACCCATGGGATCTCAAGCAGTATCTGGTTATTGTTCTGTAAATCACACAGTTCAGCTTTTTGTGGGTGCTGATTGCTATAGGCAATATATCCGCGCATTTTGTAGAGTTTGTGGCTGATAACACCTGGACTGAACATTTTTTCATGAGTGATGATAATATCAGCCTTTCTAAATGAGAAAAGTTCAATGGCCATATTGACATCAACGACTGCACTGATATGCGTGATCTTGGGTAACGAGTCTGCATCCTGTGCTTCAGAATATTTGTTAATGAAATCAAGCATAGGTGCATCAGGAGCATAGATAACAATTTCGTCTCTTGCATCTTCACTGAACATCGAACCGTACATATCACTAAAGTTCGCCAGCAACGCAGAATGCAGTTGGGCGCAAAAAATAGTAGGCTCGATCCCCTGTCCAACCCGGACAAAAAGCGGATCATTAAAATGTTTTCTTAGCTTATTAATGCTTTGTGTCACATTGGATGAAGATGTATCCAACTCTTGTGCCGCTTTTTTTATACTGGAATGCTTATAAGTCGATAAAAATATCGGAATAGCATTGAGGTCAAATTTTCGAAGGTTACGTAAATTAATCATGACATACCAACCTTAAATTTTATATTATGGCCGAAATAGAGAGCCAGTGCTCTGTTATTGTCGTTTTCTTCCTGCACTCGCCTGATAAAAGCACGAACCAGTGTACTGCCTTCCGGCAAGTGTGTAAGTATGATAAAGCAATTGGTATCCCACATCTGAGCCTCATGCGTACAGCGTATTTTGCCTTTGTAGTCTTTAGAAAAAGACAATGTAGTTTCCACCAACCATCATGCCGCACTCAACTTTCTATTATGTGCATAGAAAGTTGAGGAGGCTGCTTATTTTTATAATAAATATTATGCTCCTTGAATATGCAACACCATCTTATTATAAATAAAAGACCATTAGCTTGAACACTGACAATGTAGTCACCATGCTCATAATGAGCTTAGTATAAAATACAAAACAGTCGAGATTTTCAAGATGGATTTTTTCTGCGCTGCTGCGAGGGGCCTTGTCCGGCAGGGAGATGCCCGAGACGATTGTTACCAACGATAGCGCCCTGGTCGATTTCCTGAAGCCGATTCATAGGTGGAGTAGGGAAGAGTAGCCCCGTCAAGCCGGAGCGCTTTCTGTTATTCGCAGAAATGGGGCTGATAAGTCGGCTGTGGAGTAAAAGCAAAAACAAATGAGCAAAAAATGCCAATCCATTATTCGAATAATACACAACGTTCAATACAGATCCATGTCATATATCAGTTACATTAATGAATGTGAACGATATCACTTACTAAGGGGAATGTATGAAAGACATTATAACACCGGAATACACATCTGAATTTACAATTCCAGCAGGGCAAAGAGGAATTATTATTGCACGTTTTTATGATGTTTGGGGTGATGGTTCACTTGATGGATGGCAACAGCCAGTTACTCCGCCTCAGGTTATGTTGGATGGGAATCCTCTCAACCTTGATCTTTGGTTCTCAGCAGACAGTATTTCTACTCCTGAGCCTGATGGATTTAATCAGGAAGATTATATTAATGGGCAAAGTCAAGGTGGATTCGACCAACATTCACAATATTACCAGCAATCGTTCGAAGCGCTTACCTATGATGCTAAATTAGTTTTTTCTGGTAACTATCAAATTACTGGATATTTCAGTATCACCGTATATCTGGGGCTGGATGAAACTCGGTTCCAGTATGAAATGTTGGATAGAGAAATGACATCAACCCCCAATGATTCAAATCCATATATAGAAGGTAATCCAAGTGTAATTTTTTATTCTGAGTCCGAAGGGCAAAATAGGAAAGAAGATAGCGTTATTTATAATCAACACGTTACTCACATTAATGAACGAGATGGTGAGATCTTATTCTTCCGGCCCGATGCAACACGTTCCGCAACCGGATTCTCTGACGAAATGGCTGCCGATGGATGTAGCAAAGGATACCTGTCTGCGACAAAAGGAGATCCAAATAATCAACAAGTGTTGATTTTAAGAATTAAGATGCCAACAACGTTTATTGGAAGTGCTACACCTGATTTAACGTTCGGTAGCTATCAATGTAGACAAGTTAGCGTGAGTGCGAACATAGAATCTACAACCAGTGTTGACCCTCTTCTTGATTTCTGGACGGTTAGCAGCCGAATGTTAAATGAATATATTGATAGTGATGGCTATGCTTACGTCTTCTTTGCTCCAACCTATTTTACTGAACAGCAAGTGAAAGTTCAGGGCGTTCCGTCAAGAACGCCACCAGTTATAACATGGGGTAATTATAAAGGCTATCTGTTAGGCGACCCGAACCATGCTATTGTTATTCGGTATCGAGACCCTGCATCTGATTGGGAGGGAAACCCACAAAATGCAGTATGCTATTTGTATCCAGAAGACAATCAGCCTGTCACTGTAGATGAGTTAGGCGTATTTTTACCTGAGTTGTTTGGCGATACGATGGCGAATTTTTTGAATGGAAAAATTGGGGCAGTAGTATCAAGCCAGCCTTGGCCAGTAGAGTAAAAAACCACCTCTTGAAGAGGTGGCTTTACGTGGGGCCCCTGGAAGGGGCCTTATCCGTTTTAATCCTTCAACCAGCTTAGCGTTCCCGGATGATATTCAGCGCCAGCTCAGTCAGTGATACGGGTAGCTGGCCCAGACTGCCGATAACGTTTTAGCAGACGGCTGCAATGACGTGGCGTGATGCCGAGCATGTCATCAATGAGCCACAAATAGACATTAGCATTGAGCCTCTACAACGCATGTCAAAGCTCAGTAGAAATGTCTAATCGCTGGCTCGTTAGAAATGTCCAGGGCAGGGTAACGATGAAATGTCCGCTTAAGTGCTAATAGCAGACATTGGCTGACTCAGAAAGAGTTCAGATTTCAACAGATAGTTACCAGCACTAAATTATTCAACAGCAGGATAATCGGTATAACCTGTTTCATTTCCACCGTAAAAGGTATTCTTATCCGCCTCATTTAGCGCATAATTATATTTTAAACGTTCGGTCAGATCGGGATTTGCAATATATGGTCGCCCAAATGCCACGGCGTTTACATAGCCCTCATGGATCATTTTGACCGCTTTATGCGTTGAATACGAACCTGCACCGACGATAACACCCGGATAAATGTCGCGTATCGCCTGACGGTAACTGTCTTCCATTGGCGTTCCTCCCGTCCAGTCTGGTTCTGAAAGATGCAAATAGGCAAGTTTTCTGCGTGACAATTCACCTAAAAGGTAGAGATAGTCATCGTGGCTTTCAATATCCCGGTCCTGTGTACCCATGGAACTTAGAATCCCTTTAAATGGCCCGGAAGGGAATAACCGAATGGCTATCCGATCGGCGCTCCATGCCTCAATGGCTGCATCGACGACCTCAAGAATAAACCTTGCCCGATTCTCAACGCTCCCACCGTATCTGTCCGTTCTGCGGTTAGAGGCAGGGGAGAAAAACTGATGAAGAAGATAACCGTGTGCCCCGTGCAACTCGACCAGGTCAAATCCCGACCTCCTCGCATTACTGACAGCAGCACCAAAATCTTCAACGATTTTGCTGATTTCCACAGTCTCTAACGCACGCGGCATTGAGGTTTCAACCCGCACAACGTTGCCCGACGCATCTTTCAGCGATGTTCGACTGTGTGAGTGAATAGCCGACGGGGCGACTGGTGCTAAGTTTCCTGGCTGAAGTGATGTATGAGAGTTGCGGCCCGTATGCCATATCTGAACCGCGCAGCGGCCGCCGTTCTGGTGCACGGTCTCCGTTACCATCTTCCAGCCCTCCACCTGCTCATTAGTATAAATGCCGGGTGAACCTGCATAGCCTCGGGCCTGTGGAGAAATATCCGTCGCCTCTGTAATGATTAAACCTGCTGAGGCCCGCTGGCCGTAGTACTTTGCCATCAGCGGTGTGGGCACATCACCGGGCACCCTGGCACGCAGGCGTGTCATAGGGGCCATAAAAATCCGGTTAGGAACCTTAATAGCACCGACACGCAGAGGCTCAAACAATCCGTCGGTGACAACAATATTGTTTTCCTGGTTATTTTTGCACGCCATCGCGGATAGCCTCCATTTGCGGCCAGAAACGGAAGGCATTTTCGCGCACATAAGGGAAGATAATCCCGAACCTGCCGGTTTTTCTCTCAACCCAGGGGTACACACCAAAATAACCGATGCTCGAACTACGAAGGCATTCACCTTGCACATTCCACGTTTCACACCAGTTGCCAAGGCTGTAGTGAGCGTCTGCCAGTACGCTCGCGCCCGTTGGCGTCATTTTTGCCTTTGCAGTCTGGTCTGAAAGCAGTTCATTCACCGACTGTGGAGACAGAATGACTTTGCCCTCAAAGCGTCCCCCTTGTGCCAGCATGCTGAGGAAACTCATGTAGTCCTTTGCCGTACTGACAGCTCCGCCCTGCAAGACTGGATTTAGGGTTTCCGTGACCGGTAGTTCTTCTGGTGTGTCCATTCTGAGATGCGTCCAGTAGGTTTTATTCATGCCTAATGGACCGCCGATTTTCTCCTGGAAAACGTCACGCCAGCGCTTCCCTGTAGCGGACTCAACAGCTGCACCTACCAGCTGAAAACCCGGGCCGCCGTAGGCAAAAACCTCTCCAGGCTTGCTGATAAGCGGGCGTTGACTGACCTCAAGCGCTGACTGCTTCAGGGTAATACGGTGGTCCTGAGCCAGTTCATAAAGCTCTCCCTGAGAACCTGCCAGCCCTGACGTCTGCGACAGTAACTGACGCAGTGTTAGCCTGCCCGCTTGTGGCGGAAGCTCAGGCAGCCATGTTGAGACCGGTTCATCAAGCGATAGCTTTCCTTCATCAATCACTGCCAGTGCGGTCGCTGCGGTCAGGAATTTTGAGGCTGATGCAATGGGATACTGCGTATCAGGCTTCATATCACCAAAGTTAACCAGCGAAATGATTTTATCGCGTTGTCCCACACCAACGCTGAAGTCTCCAGCACCCTTGTGGCTCATTTCAGCAGCGGCACGCATTGCGGCCTCCGGAAGCGCGGTGCCTTCTGTCACTTCGGCCCTGGCTGCCAGGGCCGCAGCAGGAACAAGTGAGCTCATCATGGCGCAAAGAAGAATGTGACCTGATTTCATATTTCTTATCCTGAATTAGTTAGCAAAGCCCGGACAGGCGCCAGAAGGAATTTATTGTAAGTTGGAAGGTAATCAACAAAAATAGGCGATAATAATATTCATTGGAAACTGGGGTTTTTGAATGGACCGACTGACGGGTTTACAGGTATTTGTGAAAGTGGTTGATATGGGCTCTATCAGCGCAGCCGCAGAAGCCATGCAGATGTCTTCCCAACTGGCCGGTCGTTACGTTAAAGACCTCGAACAACGCATTGGCGTCAGTCTTCTTAACCGAACGACGCGCAGACAGAGCCTCACTGATTTCGGTCAGACCTTCTGTGAGCGGGCGAGGATCATACTCGCAGAAGTTGAAGCAGCAGAAAACCTGGCAGCAGAAGCGCAGGCACAGCCGACCGGGCGCCTTCGCATCAGCGCGCCAGTCAGCTTTGGTATGCATATTCTGGCCCCCGCTCTGCCTGTGTATATGAAGCTTTACCCGCAGGTCACGGTTGACTTAAAGCTGAATAATAGGCTCGTCGATCTCACTGATGAAGGTTTTGATGCTGTTTTTCGCGTAGGTGAGCTCTCGAATAACCGACTGATTGCCCGGCCACTGGCGCCTTACCGGCTCGTGCTGTGCGCGTCGCCCGGTTACCTTTCAGATTGCCCGCCACTGGACCATCCTTCAGATCTGACTCGCCATGAGTGCCTGGTTTACTCACATACGGAACTGCGGACGCACTGGACTTTCCTGTCTGGCAATGAAAGCATCACGGTACCCGTCACAGGTAGGCTGATGGTCGATCATGGTGAGCCTCTATTACAGGCAGCCGTTGCGGGAATGGGCATCATGTTGCAACCAGCTGAACTGGTTAGCAGAGAACTGAGCAGCGGCGCATTGGTCGCATTATTCACAGAATTTAAAGTGCCCGTACGCCCGATGCATGTTCTTTACAGCCCGGACAGGCAAATGACGCCTAAACTGCGTAGCTTCATTGATTTCGCAGTAAAAATGTTCGGATAGCATTCCATCGCACCTACTTTGCGAAGTAAACCACGCGCCCCTTTGCCTGGCTGGTTTCCGCGCACAGAGGGGTGATGTTAAGGCAGCGCATGGCTCGGGCAAACTGCGTTTCACCGGGACCTGTGGTGGCATGTTTATTATTGACCCGGAAGACACTGGCTTTATCGCTATAAAGAATCATGGGCTTCCCAAATTTCTCGATATAACCACGGGTCGCTTCAAAATAGGTAAAGGTGGACTCAGATTTCACAAACAGCAGGTGCATCAGACGACTGGTGGCATCGTCGACATAGACCAGTGCCGTACAGGGCCGACCCCGGTTCTCAAACCAGTGATGGTCACAGCCGTCAATTTGTATCAGCTCGCCAGTACAGGGCCGCCGGTAACGGGGCTGATGAATTTTCGGGGCGCGTTGTCTGCGGGGGATCCAGAGTCCGGCTTTTATCATAAGCCGTCTGATGGTTTCCTTGCCAAGGACCAGACCGTGAACTTCCTCCAGTTTTTCACGTGCCAGCGTGGGGCCAAAATCGCGGTAGCGTTCTCGTATGATACTCAGTGCCTGGTCAGTCAGTGACGCAGGCAACAGGCGGTTGCCAGTGCGACCGCGACTCTGGTTGTTCATACCAAGCGGCCCGGACTGACGATAACGCTTCAGCAGACGGCTGCAATGACGTGGCGTGATACCGAGCATATCGGCAGCCTGGCCAGGACGCAGGTTACGTTCAATGACATCCTGAAGAATTTTGAGGCGGTTGATTTCTTTCACGGTGAACATCCCGGCGTCATGTATAGCCATAGAAAACTCCTCATCAGGAAAAAGTGAGTCGTTGTCTAGACATACGGGTCTGAGAACTATAGCCTGGACATTCAATGAGCCACAAATAGACATTAGCATTGAGCCTCTACAACGAAAGTGCGCATAATGTATATTATGTTAAATTACATTTAAACGTATCCAGGCAGCAAAGCCTCCTTTTAAATCCGCCCAGCGCTACACTTCCCTCATCGCCAATCGAGCTAAACGTTATACTTCTTGCACGCCTGCTTTTGACGGTCCGGTTTTCTTTACGGAATATAAAAAAACCAACGCACTACAAACCGTTGGTTCTTCAGATTTTGATGCCAGTTGCCAGCAAATTATTGTTCTGTCTTTTTCGCCTGCCAGTTCGCCCAGGGATTATCCGCCGGAGGGTTATCTTCAGCGCCCCTCAGATCTTCAAGCGAATCGATATACAGCTCTTCAACTTCTTTGCGGGCCCACGGCGTACGGCGCAGGAATTTCAGGCTCGATTTGATGCTTGGGTCGCTTTTGAAGCAATTGATATTGATGCGCTTTGCCAGCTCGTTCCAGCCATATCGGGCGACCAGTGCGTTGAGTAAGGCTTCCAGAGTGACGCCGTGTAACGGATCTTTTGAGGGCTGGCCGGTCATGCTTTTTCCTGCTGATTTGAGATTGCTTAAAAATGTCGTCCACCTTACTGACTCTAAAAGCCTGGTGCAACAGAGGGTGCTGACTTCCCTGCCCTTTAACATAAAAAAGCGGCAGCCTCCCGAAGGAAGCTGCCGCTTTAGGTCAGGCTTTCGCCCGTTTAGCGATTATCTCGTCCGCTACGTTGCGTGGAGCTTCGGCATAATGATGAAACTCCATGCTGTACGTGGCCCGGCCCTGGGACATCGATCGCAGCGTGGTGGAATAGCCGAACATCTCGGCCAGCGGCACGTCGGCGCGGATTATCTGGCTGCCAAATCGCTCTTCCATGCCTTGCACCATCCCACGTCGGGAGGATAAATCGCCCATGATATTCCCGGCGTAATCCTCCGGTGTTTCCACTTCCACATGCATGACCGGCTCGAGGATAACCGGGTCCGCCTTACGCGCCCCCTCTTTGAAACCAAAGATGGCCGCCATCCGGAACGCCATTTCCGAAGAATCGACGTCATGGTATGAGCCAAACGTCAGTGTGGCTTTGACGTCCACCACCGGATACCCCGCCAGCACGCCGTTGTTCATGGCTTCACGCAGGCCTTTTTCCACCGAAGGAATATACTCGCGCGGCACCACGCCGCCTTTGGTTGCGTCTTCAAAAACGAAACCGCTGCCGGGTTCAAGTGGCTCCAGCGACAGCACAACGTGGCCGTACTGCCCTTTCCCGCCGGACTGGCGCACAAACTTACCTTCGATTTCCTTCACCGCTTTGCGGATAGTCTCCCGGTACGTCACCTGTGGCCGGCCAATATTGGCCTCCACGCCAAACTCGCGTTTCATCCTGTCGACGATGATTTCCAGATGCAGTTCGCCCATCCCGGAAATGATGGTCTGGCCGGATTCTTCATCGGTGTGCAGTCGGAAAGACGGATCTTCCGACGCCAGCCGCTGCAGCGCGATGCCCATTTTCTCCTGGTCGGCTTTAGTTTTCGGCTCGATAGCGAGCGAAATCACCGGTTCCGGGAACTCCATCCGCTCAAGAGTGATCACTTTATCCGGGTCGCTTAGCGTATCGCCGGTGGTCACATCTTTCAGCCCGACACAGGCAGCAATGTCACCGGCGCGCAGCTCGTCGACTTCATGTCGGTCATTGGCATGCATCAGCACGATCCTGCCAATACGCTCTTTCTTGCCTTTTACCGGGTTATACACCGCATCGCCTTTCCTCAAAACGCCCGAATAAACGCGAATAAAGGTCAGTTGGCCGACGTACGGATCGGTCATCAATTTGAACGCCAGCGCCGAGAACGGCTCATCGTCGCTCGGGTGGCGCTCCGCCGGTTGCCCTTTTTCATCGATTCCGTCAATGGCTGGCACATCCAGCGGCGACGGCATCAGCTCGACGACCGCATCCAGCATTCGCTGTACGCCTTTATTTTTAAAGGCACTTCCCGCCAGCATTGGCTGAATTTCCCCGGCAATGGTACGCTGACGCAGACCAGTGACAATGTCACTTTCATCCAGCGTGCCCGTTTCCAGATATTTATCCATCAGCGCGTCATTGGCTTCCGCCGCGGCGGAGATCATTTTCTCGCGCCACAGCTGAGCGGTTTCCAGTAAATCGTCTGGCACCGGACCGTAGCTGAACGTCATCCCCTGGGTTTCATCATCCCAGTGAATGGTTCGCATTTTGATCAGATCCACCACGCCGCTGAAATGCTCTTCTGCGCCGACGGGAATGACAATCGGCACCGGGTTAGCTTTCAATCTGTCCTTCATCATCTGCACGACGCGGAAGAAGTCAGCGCCGGGGCGATCCATTTTGTTGACGAACGCCAGGCGCGGCACGTGGTATTTGTTAGCCTGCCGCCAGACAGTTTCAGACTGCGGCTGCACGCCGCCCACGGAGTCATACACCATTACCGCGCCGTCGAGCACGCGCATGGAACGTTCCACCTCAATGGTGAAATCCACGTGGCCCGGGGTGTCGATGATGTTGATCCGGTGCGGTTCAAAGTTCCGGTCCATGCCCGGCCAGAAGGCGCTGACCGCGGCCGAAGTGATGGTTATCCCCCGCTCCTGCTCCTGTGCCATCCAGTCGGTTGTTGCCGCGCCATCGTGTACTTCACCCAGTTTGTGGCTCATTCCGGTGTAAAACAGAATGCGCTCGGTGGTGGTTGTTTTACCGGCATCGATATGCGCGGAGATACCGATGTTGCGATAACGTTCGAGGGGGATGGGTCGGGGCATGATGCGTCCTTAGTCAGTTGACTGGTAGTGAACGACCGGAAGTGGCCGCTCTTCATTCACGGCGTCTATAATAGTACAACTGTACGAGTATATTCGAACTATTTTATCTATCGTAGCTATCGACGAGACGGCGGCTTCTCACATGGCGTTCACCGTGGGCTTTCGGTATATTACCGGCCACCAACCGTGCCCGCAGACACAGGAACAGTATGATCGCCAACCATCCAGAACGTGAACAAATCCGCCTTGAAAATGTCCTTTTTGCATTGGGCAATGCGCTGCGTCTGGAGATAGTGAAAACCCTGGCTGATGGGAGTGAGTTGAGCTGTGGCGCGCTGCGTCAGGACGTGGCGAAATCGACGATGACCCACCACTGGCGCGTTCTGCGCGACAGCGGCGTTATCTGGCAGCGTCCGCAAGGCAGAGAGAATTTGATTTCACTTCGTCGCGAAGATCTCGACGCCCGTTTCCCTGGCCTGCTCGACACGCTACTTCAGTCTATCCAACGTAATACGCAGCAATAGCCGAAATACCGACCAAAAGTAGTCTCTCCCCATCCGCTACGCCCCGGGCATCTTTGTTTTATACTGTTAAAAACAAACAGATAGCGACGGGAATTGATTTTGGATAAGTCTCAACGTGCCCTCCTGCTGCGTGAAAGCTGGCCTCTGCTTTTTGACAGAGATCCACCGCTGCCGATGAAAAGCGGCATTATGCAGGAGCTGATTGCCGATGCCAGCCGCCGTGACATTGATTTTCCCGGGGTGGAAATCGCCAAAGCGCTGAAACGTTATACGCGCACCATTCCCTATCAGCTGGCGTTAGCCACCCAGACTCAGCGCTACGGCCTCGACGGTAATCCTGACGGCATCGTGACGGAAGAGCAGCGTCAGATGGCGTTAAGCTGGTTGAATAACAATCCACATTATCCGCAAGGTTCCGATAAATAAGATTCGGAGAACAAGACGCACTGAGCAATGCACCGGACGGCTTGCTCTGTTCTGAGAATAAGACCAAAATATCGTTTCCAGCTCATGCCTGATAAATGTAGGGATACCATCATCAGCACACGTCGCCTTCCCTTAATCCGCACCAGCCTTTTGATTGTGACTGCGCTGGTGCTAGCAAGCTGCGGATCTAAACCACCAAAATCACTGGTGACGCCGCTGCCGGCGGTAGCCAAACATCCGCTGCCCGATAAATCATTCTCTGACCACGAGCCCGTGCGCGGCGTATGGTTGACCACTGTCTCGCGCCTCGATTGGCCACCCATTCCCTCAGTGAATGTGAGCGTTCCGGCCGCTCGCGCCGCCATGCAAAAGAAAGCCCTGACCGATAAACTCGATAAACTCAAAAGCCTCGGCATTAATACCGTGTTTTTCCAGGTGAAGCCGGACGGGACCGCGTTGTGGCCGTCGCAGATTTTACCGTGGTCAGATATGCTGACCGGCACCATTGGCCAGGACCCGGGTTACGATCCGCTGATGTTCATGCTCGACGAAGCGCATAAACGCGGCATGAAAGTTCATGCGTGGTTTAACCCGTATCGCGTCTCGACCAACATCAAACCAGGAACAACGGCGGCGCTCAACCGTACGATTTCACTGCATCCGGCAAGCGTGTTTGTGGCGCATCGAGACTGGATCAGAGTGTCTGGCGACCGCTATGTTCTTGACCCTGGCATCCCTGAAGCGCGGGACTGGATTACCAGTATCGTGTCCGAAGTAGTGTCGCGTTATCCGGTCGACGGCGTGCAGTTCGACGACTACTTCTATACCGAGTCACCAGGCTCGGCGCTGAACGACAACCCGACATTCCGTCAATATGGTCAGGGTTTTGCCTCGAAGGCCGACTGGCGGCGGCATAACACCGAGCTGCTGATTTCGCAGGTGTCGCGCAGCATTAAACAGCTCAACCCTAACGTGCAGTTTGGTGTTAGCCCGGCGGGTGTCTGGCGCAATCGTTCGTTTGATCCCGCAGGGTCAGACACGCGTGGTGCACAGGCTTATGACGAATCTTATGCCGATACCCGTCGTTGGGTTCAGCAAGGATGGCTGGACTACATTGCGCCTCAGCTTTACTGGCCTTTCGCCCGTGATGCTGCACGTTACGATGTATTGGCAAAGTGGTGGGCCGATGTGGTGAAACCGACACATACCCGTCTGTATATCGGTATTGCGCTGTATAAAGTGGGAATGCCGTCGAAGAATGAACCTGACTGGATGGTGGGCGGTGGCGTGCCGGAGCTTAAAAAGCAACTCGATTTGAATGACGCTTTGCCGCAAATTCAGGGGACCATTCTGTTCCGTGAAAATAACCTGAACCAGCCTCAGGCGCAGGATGCAGTCAATTATTTGCGAAACCGCTGGGGCAGTTAAATTGACAGGGCGAAGCTATCTTCGCCCTGCTCTCTTATCCCGCTGTTATCTCAGATAAGCACCGCTTTATAGCCGCGCTGCCTGAAGCGCATTGCCTAAAAACTCATCGCCAGGCCAACACCGTACCCGCTGGTATTTTCACCAAACATGTAGCGTGCGACGAGTCGGGTTCGGGTGATAAACACCGGATATTTACTGCTGTCGATTTCGATCCCCAATCCGACCGAACTCAGGCTGTTAAAACCCAGCTCCCCGCGCTGATCGCCGAGATATTCGGTGTGCGCCCCTTCAAGAACATAACGCACCGGGCTTTTAAGCAACGTCAAGTCAGAAATCGGCGCACGGCGACGCAAATAAAGCCCGAGGTTCTGCGCATAGGCTTCACCCTGCACGGCATCTGACGTGCTGCCAAAAGTATTCAGACTCATACTGGAATAGCGGAGTTCGACATCAATGTCCTGCGGATCGGATACCAACTCATAATCCAGCATTAACGATCCGCCCAGGCCGTAAGCATTGAGTCGCCCGCCATCAAGAAACTGATAATCGGCATCCCGTCGCCGCTCGATAACGGCACTTCCGATGCGGACATCGCTGGCCATGGTTCCGAGCATGAAGTTGGCTATCGGGCGTAACACCAGCTTGCCGCCCCATCTGTCGGTATAAAGTTTAAAATCCCAGCCTATGCCGCCGGTGGCGGTCAGGCTGTTCCATTTGGTGGGGATTTTTCGGCTTTCTGTTCCGTCAGATAACACAAAGCCAGGGTCGAAGCGGCTGTACCCCATCGTGCCTTCGAGATAGAGAGGGAAGCTGTCGCTGAGTGTCGCCCCGCCACCAAACTGGGTGATATCCAGTTCGTTTTTTTCACCGGAACCACTGCCGATATTGAGATCGCTCGCGGTGACATCCGGCACAACGGTATAGCTCATCAGGCTAAGCACAGCATTGGCTCGCTGGCGGATGCGGTTCCCGTCGCGCGCAGAAAAACTTTTTTCGGGCAGGGTCAGGGCCACCAGCAGGAGGAGTGGAGAAAATATGATCTTCATTGAGTGTCATACCTCCTGTGATGGCGACTGTTCTTTACCAGGTATAACCCACACCAGTAATGACATACCATTCGCCGTTATGCTGAACGATCGGGCTATCGGCAATGTCTTTGTCGTAAAACTCATAGTTGGCCGCAAACATCCCCACCCAATTCGGGCTGAAACGGTAGCTGGTTATAACCGCCGCCATAGGGGAAAACGTGGTGCCCGTGTCCCACTCTTTGCGCTGCGGTGTGGCTTCAGAAGAAGAAACGCCGCCGAAATAGTAGTTCGCCATCTTGTCACTGCGGATCATCATCCCCATGCCCGGCATCACTAATAAATTATCTTTCACGATGGGGAAATCGGCCCATAAAAGCAGTTCTTGTCCGTTGCTTCGCCCGGTAACGTCCGAGGCAAAACGTGCGGACAAAAGGGCATATGGTGTTATCAGTGTGGCACCCGCTCCGGCCTCAAACTCCCCTTTTCGTTTATGCATACCGTGTAGCTGGTCGGCATCACCTGGATCGAGGTTACCAAAGCGATAACGGCCGTAGCCATAAAAGGCAAAGGTGTCATCCACGTGAAAATAGTAGCGGGCGCGATCGCCGAGATACATTAGCTGATCGCCAAAATAGAGCGCACCGGGAATAAAATAGGTTGAGTTATCTTGTCCCTGATAACGAGCCTGCCCACTAATTGTTGCGGCACCGACGACAAAGCCTTTCGGAACCGGGCTTTCTTTATTTTGGCTGGAAAAGAGATCGATAGAACCGAGATCGGCTTCGGCACAAGCATAAGTGCTGAACAGCGAAAGCACGGCGGCTGCAGCAAACGTATTACGATGAATTGTCATTATTTTTCCTGATCGTACTGATAGCCAAAGTATGGCTACTTTATCAATAAGTGAATGTAGACTGCGCCACTGAGAAAACTAAAAAGTTTGCCCCCGAATCCTCCTAATTCCCTGTGATGTCCAACGGCATAGCTGCCTGTTTCCCGAAACAGGACGAGGCATTCAGAGCCCCTGTTTCTCTTTAAATTGACGCTGGCACACGTCCACTATTGTCTGACGAAGCCAGCGATGCGCCGGGTCCCTTTCCATGCGGGGATGCCACATTTGCGACACGGTAAAGCTTCGGGTTTTAAACGGTAATTCAAAAACATGCAGCTTGTCGGTCATCTGTTGATTAATCAGATACAGCGCTGGCACCAGCGCAATTAAATCCGACGCAAGCGCTACCGATAATGCTGTTGGAAAGCCTGGCACAACGCTTGCTACTTTGCGAGTCAGCCCAAGACCCGCCAGTGCCTCATCAACAAATCCACTTACCGTGCCATCCGGGGCGGCAACAACATAGCCCCAGGCCGTGTAATCTTCCAGGGTGACTGAAGGCTGCAAAGCCAACGGATGATTTTTACGCACCGCGCCAATAAAGCGATCCTCGAACAGACGCTGGAGACGGATTTCGGGGCCCATATTGCCCTGAACGCCAATTTCAAGGTCGACCAATCCTTCACGTAAATAGCGTGAATTTTTCTCAGGCTTTGGCGCAAAACGTAAACAGACGTTTGGCGCGGCTTGTGCAATCGCAGCGATTAAAGGAGGGCCAAAAGCCACCACAAAGCCATCGTTTGCACGCACGGTAAACAGGCGCTCCAGGTTATGAGCATTGAATGTTTCGGTGGAAGGTTGCAACACCGCCCTTGCCTCCTGCACGGCGTTTCGCGCTCTGTCGCGTGTTGCTTCAGCCCAGGGCGTCAGCACCATCGCACGCCCTGCACGCACTAAAATCGGGTCGCCGGTAACATCGCGTAAACGGCTGAGTGTGCGGCTCATCGCCGAGGAGCTCAAATTCAAACGACGCGCAGCTGCCGCAACGCTCGCTTCAGCAAGCAGCACGTCGAGCGCGATGAGCAAATTGAAATCAGGATCGGACATCATTTTCCCTTTATGCTAATAGATGGCGTTTGGCGCAACTATAAAGTGCAATCCATGCGTCTTCCGCCTTATTACCCTCATGATTATAGTTCCTGCAACAAAACACCAGTATTCAGGAGTTCACAATGGAACTATTTTCCGACCAACCGGGCGATGAAGGCCTGCCGGGTAAAGCTCGCGCCAGCGTGATGGCTGCTGTGATGACATCCACCGTGATGGCGGTCTTTGATGGCTCGATGATCAACATTGCCCTTCCCGGAATGGCACATTCACTGCAGGTGTCCGCGACCGTCGCCGTCTGGTTTGCTAATGGCTATTTGCTGTCGGCGGCAATGACGCTCGCCATCTTTGCTGCGCTGGCGACTCGCTTAGGTTTTCGTCCGGTGTTCCTGTTTGGATTGAGCGTCTTTACGCTCTCTTCGCTGGGTTGCGCGCTGGCCACCTCCGCCGACATGCTACTCACAATGCGAGTGATTCAAGGCATAGGCGGTGCAGCCACATTAAGTATTGCTCCCGCTATTCTGCGTTCGATATTTCCGGGGCGCTTACTGGGACGAATTCTGGGTTTGAATGCGTTATTGATTGCGGCAAGTACCGCTATTTCACCGGTCATTGGCGGGAGTTTGTTGGAAACTTTGGGGTGGCAATCACTGTTTGCCATCAATATTGTTCCCGGAGTCGTCGCACTCTATCTGGCGAAGAAAGCTATTCCTCATGCGCCGCCGTCTCGTAAAGAGCCTTTTGATACTGCAGGAGCCGTGCTTTCAGCCATTCTGCTCGGTTCTTTGATTATGACGGCAAACAGCTTTTCTGAGATGCACTCATTCAATACCGCCATTCTGTGCTGGGCGTTGCTGACGGTAGTCAGTGGCTTTGCATTCATCTGGCAAATCCGCCGAGCAGCCAAACCGTTGTTGCCGCCCGTCATCTTCACCAATGGTCGCTTTTCGCTGGCCGTGCTGACGTCGCTGGCGTCATTTATAAGCCAGGGGATAACGTTTATCGCGCTGCCTTTCCTGTTTCAGAGTCTCTACGGTTACGACGCGCTGACTTCAGCGTTGCTGTTTACGCCATGGCCTGCGGGGATTGTATTGGTTGCCCCGCATGCCGGTCGCTTAGCTGACAAGTATTCGCCGTCGCTTATCTCAACCTGCGGGTTATTGGTCTTTGTCGCGGGATTAGGCTTGCTGGCAACGCTTCCGGATCATGCTGCCACATGGGATGTAGGGCTTCGTAGCCTGATTTGTGGGATGGGATTTGGCTGTTTCCAGAGCCCGAACAACCGGGAAATGCTGTCGAATGTAGCACGGGAGCACAGCGGCTATGCCTCCGGCGTGCTGGCGATAGCGCGTACGTTTGGTCAATGTATCGGGGCTGCCATCGTTGGGGTTCTGCTGGCAATACTGGCGAGTCATGGCTCGCTTGTACTGGAAGAACAAGCGGTAAGAATGAGTTTATGGATTGCCGTTGGCGCATCAGCCATTGCGGTTTTGTTCAGTCTGAGCCGTCTACGTAAGCACCAGCACGTGTCTGTATAAGTAACAACTCTGACTTTTGTAGGCCGGGTTAGCGCAAGCGCCACCCGGCAATCAGCCCATTTAGTTCAGCTGATAATCAAGAGTAATCTCAGCTTTCAGTACCTGTGATACCGGGCAACCGGCTTTGGCTTTCTGAATGATTTCGTCAAATTTGCCCGCATCGATATCCGGCACCGCAATCTTACTTTGCAGCGCGACTTTGGTGATGGCAAATCCTGCATCTACTTTATCGAGCGAGACTGTCGCTTCGGTGTTAATTGAAGTGGCGGTGTGGCCCGCTTCACTGAGCATCAGTGACAGCGCCATCGAGAAACAGGCGGCGTGGGCGGCGGCAATCAGCTCTTCCGGATTGGAGCCCTTTGCCCCTTCAAAGCGGGTGTTAAAGCCATACGGCTGTTGATTCAGTACTCCACTTTCTGTAGAGACTGTCCCTTTACCGCGCTTCAGATCCCCTTCCCAGTGAGCCTGACCTTTCTTATGGATTGTCATCGTTCTCTCCTCTTTCCATTGGGCTAATAAGTATAGAACACGCTGCTCAGCTCGCCTTCAATGAGGCCATATCAATCACAAAGCGGTATTTCACATCACTTTTCAGCAGGCGTTCATAGGCTTCATTAATGTGCTGGATGTCGAT
Organism: Pantoea sp. sgz302252; assembly: GCF_047713085.1. Lineage (NCBI taxonomy): Bacteria > Pseudomonadati > Pseudomonadota > Gammaproteobacteria > Enterobacterales > Erwiniaceae > Pantoea > Pantoea sp. sgz302252. The sequence continues at coordinate 69,125 of NZ_JBLFJW010000025.1, read as the reverse complement.
AACTTCAACGTCCGCCGCAATGCCTTTCTCTGCGCAGAAATCCAGCATCTCCTGGGTTTCCGCAATACCACCAATGGCGGAACCGGCGATTGAACGACGGTTAACCAGCATCGGGATAGTATTAAATTCAGGCGTATCGCCAAGCAAACCGACAAACACCAGCGTGCCATCCAGCGCCAGCGTGGGCAGATACGGGTTGATATCATGCTCATACGGCACGGTATCGATAATCAGATCGAACTGATTTCTGACCGAGGCCATTTGATCGCTGTCGGTAGACAACACCACGTTGTGCGCGCCCAGACGACGGGCATCTGCTTCTTTCCCCGGTGAACGTGTGAACAGCGTGACTTCAGCACCCAGTGCATGGGCCAGCTTCAGCCCCATATGCCCCAGGCCACCAAGCCCAATCACGGCAACTTTGCTGCTTTCATCAATATTCCAGTGGCGCAGTGGCGACCGGTAGTAATGCCCGCACACAGTAATGGCGCGGCACCTTTCAGATCCAGCCCTTCCGGAATACGCAAAACAAAGTCCTGGCTGGCAAGAATGGTTTGCGAGTAACCGCCGTAAGTTGTCTGATGATCGTGACGGTCGTGGCCGTTATAAGTCTGGACGTTGCCTTCCTCGCAGTACTGTTCCAGCCCTTCCTTACACGGAGAACACACGCGGCAGGAATCAACCATACAGCCAATGGCAGCTAACTCGCCGGGCTTGAACTTAGTGACACTGTCACCAACCGCAACCACCTTGCCGACAATTTCATGCCCCGGCACGATGGGATAAGTACTGAATCCCCAGTCGTTGCGCGCCTGATGCAAGTCTGAGTGACAAACGCCACAGTAAAGCACCTCGATAACCACATCGTCAGGACGCGGTTCGCGGCGTTCAAAGGAAAACGGCGCTAGCGGCGTCGTGGGGTTTTGTGCGGCATAACCTAAAACTTTCATCGACGGACCTCATGGCTGAATCGGATTGAACACAAAAAGAGCGAATCATCAGCATAGTCCAGGGAAATGGCGGTCGGATGACAGTCGCACAAAGGGTTAAACCCTCGGAGAGTTCCTGAAACGGACGGGCTGTGTTGCTATTTTGCGCAGAATGGTCAACTATCACTCTCGCAGGCAATAATACACCTGCTCTATGGGTAACATTTCGACCGGCCTCGCCGGTGTTGGCCTTGAAACCATTCACAGGATTAAAGGAGTCAGAATGAAATCGAACCGTCAGGCACGTCATATCCTTGGCTTGAACTACAAGCTGTCCAATCAGAAAAAAGTCCTTATCGAGGGCGATTCGGAAACTCAGGTTAACCACGCTCACGCCACCGGCCGCAAACGTCGCGCCGAATAACGGCTGCGCTTTTCGATAACGACAAACACCTTCTTTCCCAAAAGAAGGTGTTTTTTTAATTAATCAACTCACTTTCATTAACACTTGCTTTATACTTTGCCGCGCCGAAGACCCTGCCAGACCCTAACGCTTTGCAACTCCGGGCCTGACGTGATGACAAAGGATGCGTGTGATGTTACTTAACCATAAAAAAAACCGTTCTCTCTATATTCCCTATGCTGGTCCCGTGTTGCTGGAGTTTCCGTTGCTCAACAAGGGCAGCGCATTCAGCATCGAAGAGCGCCGTAATTTCAACCTGTTAGGGTTGCTGCCTGAAGTGGTCGAAACCATCGAAGAACAGGCTGAGCGCGCCTGGATCCAGTACCAGGGCTTCAAAACGGAAATCGACAAACACATTTACCTGCGCAATATCCAGGACACCAACGAAACCCTCTTCTACCGTCTGGTCGAAAACCACCTCGACGAGATGATGCCGGTTATCTACACCCCAACGGTGGGTGCCGCTTGTGAACGTTTCTCCGAGATTTATCGCCGTTCCCGCGGCGTGTTTATCTCCTATGAAAACCGCCACAACATGGACGACATTCTGCAGAACGTGCCAAACCACAACATCAAAGTGATTGTGGTCACCGATGGCGAACGTATTCTGGGCCTGGGTGACCAGGGCATCGGCGGGATGGGCATTCCTATTGGTAAGCTGTCGCTGTATACCGCGTGCGGCGGGATCAGCCCGGCGTATACGCTGCCAGTGGTGCTGGACGTGGGCACCAACAATCAGCAGTTGCTGAACGATCCGCTGTATATGGGCTGGCGTCACCCACGTATCACAGATGAAGATTACTACCAGTTCGTGGACGATTTCATTCAGGCCGTTAAACAACGCTGGCCAGACGTGCTGTTGCAGTTCGAAGACTTCGCCCAGAAAAACGCGATGCCGCTGCTCAACCGTTATCGCGATGAAATCTGCTCCTTTAACGATGATATTCAGGGTACCGCCGCGGTCACTGTCGGCACGCTGATCGCCGCCAGTCGTGCAGCAGGCAGCCAGTTGAGCGAACAGAAAATCGTGTTCCTGGGTGCCGGTTCTGCCGGGTGTGGCATTGCAGAACAAATCATCGCGCAAATTCAGCGTGAAGAGTTAAGCGAAGAGCAAGCGCGTGCCCGGGTGTTCATGGTTGACCGTTTTGGTCTGCTGACCAATCAGATGCCGAACCTGTTGCCGTTCCAGAATAAGCTGGTGCAAAAGCGCGAAAACCTGCAAACGTGGGATACCAGCGAAGACGTGCTGTCGCTGCTGGATGTGGTGCGCAACGTGAAGCCGGACATCCTGATTGGCGTGTCCGGGCAAACCGGGCTTTTCACTGAAGAGATAATCCGTGAAATGCACAAGCACTGCCCGCGCCCTATCGTGATGCCGCTGTCCAACCCAACTTCACGCGTGGAAGCTACGCCGCAGGACATCATCACCTGGACGGAAGGCTGTGCGCTGGTTGCGACGGGTAGCCCATTCGCGCCGGTGGTGTGGAAAGAGAAAACCTATCCGATTGCGCAGTGCAATAACTCCTACATCTTCCCGGGAATTGGTCTGGGTGTGATTGCCTCCGGCGCTTCCCGTATTACCGACGATATGCTGATGTCGGCCAGTGAAACGCTGGCGAAGCATTCACCGTTGGTGAATAACGGCGAAGGGCTGGTGTTGCCAGAGCTGAAAGACATTCACGTTGTCTCGCGAGCCATCGCGTTTGCGGTCGGTAAAATGGCCCAGCAGCAAGGCGTGGCGGTGAAAACCTCAGCCGAAGCGCTGCAACAGGCTATCGACGACAACTTCTGGCAGCCGGAATACCGCAGCTACCGCCGCACCTCCATCTAATCTTCGCTTTTGTTTGTGAACCCTACGACAAATTGTAGGGTTCCGCTTTGCCCACTTCCTCGCTACACTGCCTTCACCCATCAACTTGCTGAATACATAAGGAGGACCCCCATGCTGTACTGTGAAATTTTCAATGTTTCACATACTTTTGGTGATCGCGCCAGCTCAAGCGTTACTCGTACCGTGCTGCGATAACTTCTGCTTGAGCGAAGACACTAAAAGCGTAAATCCCTTCCCTCGGGCTTACTGAGTTATCGTCGGCTATTTTTGACGAGGCGTTTCGACGCCAGTAACACTTGAGTAAGTTCTATGAGCACACTACTGAGCACACACTCTCTGTGCATGGAAACGGCCTTCGGTCCGTTATTTTCCGATCTCTCTTTTACCCTGAAAAAAGGCGACCGCGTCGGGCTGATTGGCTACAACGGCTGCGGAAAAAGTACCCTGCTAAAACTGCTGGATGGCTCCCTTGCGCCCTCTTCAGGCTATGTCACGCAAGCCAGTGCTTGTCTGGTGGCGCGTGTTGAACAGCATCTGCCTGATTCATTGGCACCGCTAACACTGCTGGAGGCTGTTCTCGACAACATCCCTCACAGTGAGCACGACAGCCAGCGCTGGCGCGTCGAAGCCTTGCTTGCTGAAATGGGCTTTAGCCTTGCCGACACTGCACTAACGTCTGCCACATTAAGCGGCGGGCAGCACACGCGGCTACTGCTGGCACGCGCACTGATCAAACAGCCAGACGTTTTGCTGCTCGATGAGCCAAGCAACCACCTGGATTTGCCCACGTTGCTGTGGCTGGAAAGCTTTATCAAAAGCTGGAACGGCAGCTTTATTCTGGTCTCGCACGACAGGCAGTTGCTCGACAACGTCACCAACACCAGCTGGGTTTTGCGAGACCAGAAAGTGCACTGTTTTTCCCTGCCTTGCAGCGCAGCGCGTCAGGCGCTGGCGGAGCGGGATGAAAGCGATGCCCTGCGTTTCAAAGCTGAGCAAAAGGAGATTGACCGTGTGGCGGCCAGTGCGAAGCGGCTCGCGACCTGGGGCCACGTGTATGACAACGAAGACTTGTCACGCAAAGCGAAACAAATGGAGAAACAGGTCGAACGGCTGAAGGAATCACAAACCGACGTGACGGCGGGCAGCCAGTGGCAATTGCAGCTTCATGGCGATGCCTTGCAGGCAGACCGCTTGCTGGAACTGGAGAACCTTGCGGTCTCGCCAGCTCTGCAAGCCTCTGCGCTGTTCAGCGTGCCTATCGCACGGCTAAAAAGTGGCGATCGGGTTGCGCTGATTGGCCGCAATGGCTGCGGAAAATCTTCGCTGCTCAGGCTTATCTGGCAACAATACTGTGATAATTCTGAGACGAATGCGCTGAAAATTCATCCTCGGGTGAATCTGGGGTATTACGACCAGACGTTACATCAACTGCCCGATGACGCCACACTGTTCGACGCGCTGGAGCCCTTCGCCCCCGCGCCAGAGGACAGAAAAATGGCGCTGATTAGCGCTGGTTTTCCGTGGATACGTCACGGCCAACGGGTGGATTCGCTCAGCGGCGGAGAACGCTCGCGGTTGCTATTTGTCGGCCTGACGCTGGCGCGCTATAGCTTGTTGCTGCTGGATGAACCGACCAACCATCTGGATATGGAAGGCAAAGAAGCGTTGGCAGAAACGCTGCAAACTTTTGCCGGTGGCGTGCTGCTGGTCAGCCACGACCGTCATCTGATGCAACAGAGCTGCAATCGCTTCTGGCTTATCCACAACGGACAACTGGAGGAATGGCACGATGCCGACGCCGCATGGGCCCGACTGAGTGAGCAACATCAGCCAGAGCAACAGCGTCAATCAGCATCGGCGCCCGTTGAGCTAAATCACGACAATGATGCCCTGCTTGAGCGGCTGGTGCTGCTTGAAACCTTACTGGCGGAAGATAAAGCCCGTAAGCCAAAGCATCAAAAACCGCAGTCGCAGAAGGTATGGCAGGAGGAAATTGCCGAACTGACACAGCGGCTGGAAACACTCTAACCTCTCTTTGACAGGCACTTCGGTGCCTGTTTTTTTTCAGTGATTCCTTGCGCATATATAAATCAAACTTATGAGTTTGATGGCGGCTTATCCTACCAATTCCTGTAAAATTATGACTTTGTGTTTCCGATCTCTTGCTTCTCAGTGCAAAAGCATTAACCCTAAAGAAGTAACGACGTCCCTCAAAACGCCGTGCCTGCATTGCAGATTTTCATTTCTAAAAGGAGAAATCTATGAAGGCTGCTGTAGTTACACACGATCATCAAGTCACTGTCACAGAGAAAACCCTTCGCCCGCTCAATCATGGCGAAGCCTTGCTGAAGATGGAATGTTGCGGCGTCTGTCACACTGACCTTCACGTGAAGAATGGCGATTTTGGCGATAAAACCGGGGTGATCCTGGGTCATGAAGGCATTGGGGTAGTGAAAGAAGTTGGGCCCGGCGTAACGTCCCTCAAGCCTGGCGATCGCGCCAGCGTGGCATGGTTCTTTGAAGGCTGCGGGCACTGCGAATATTGTAATAGCGGCAACGAAACGCTGTGCCGTGATGTGAAAAACGCCGGTTACAGTGTCGATGGTGGCATGGCCGAAGAGTGCATCGTGGTGGCCGATTACGCGGTCAAAGTGCCTGACGGACTGGAATCCGCCGCAGCCAGCAGCATCACCTGCGCGGGTGTCACCACCTATAAAGCGGTGAAAGTTTCTGGTATCAAACCGGGTCAGTGGATTGCTATTTATGGCCTTGGCGGTCTGGGAAATCTGGCGCTGCAATATGCTAAAAACGTCTTCAATGCCAAAGTCATTGCGCTCGATGTGAATGACGAGCAGCTGAAACTGGCGGCAGAAATGGGGGCCGATTTAACCATCAATTCCCGTAGCGAAGATGCAGCGAAGATCGTGCAGGAAAAAACGGGTGGCGCGCATGCGGCTGTCGTCACAGCTGTTGCAAAAGCAGCGTTCAACTCCGCAGTTGATGCAGTACGCGCTGGCGGCCGCGTTGTGGCTGTAGGCTTACCGCCTGAATCCATGAGTCTCGATATCCCACGCCTGGTACTGGATGGCATTCAGGTTGTCGGCTCGCTGGTGGGCACGCGTCAGGATTTGATTGAAGCGTTCCAGTTTGCTGCCGAAGGCAAAGTGGTGCCGAAAGTGACGATGCGCCCACTGGGAGACATCAACGCTATCTTCAAAGAAATGGAACAAGGCCAGATTCGCGGTCGTATGGTTATCAATCTGCGTCATTAATCTCAGCCCATAGAGACAAACGGCGCCAAATGGCGCCGTTTGAGAGTGATGACAAACCTCTAACGAATGAGATTTGTCATAGGGTACCGAATAAAAAAACAAGGAAAATCAATTTATTGATTTTCGGCTGCTCACCACAAAGAAGGAAAAACCACGCTTTTTCCTTCTTTGTCAGCAGTCTGAAACGGCGCCATCAAGGCGCCGTTTTTAATTCAGAGCATAACTTCAGACACTTTTCGTCTGCTGTGTGCGACGGTTCGAAATCCACTCTTTGACTTCAATGGCGAAGGTGTCCGGGGCTTTGCGGTGCATTTTGCGCGCCAAATCCAGGATCGTATGTCGGGCTAACTCTTCTTCCATGTAACCTGCCTGGATTTAGGGGCCTGGGGCGCGGTGTATACCGAAGTCTGGGATCAACAGGTGAAACTGGTGCGCGAAGAGGCCAGGAAGCTGAAAATTGCCATCACCAATGAACTGATCTATCCCCCGAAAGCCGAGCGTGATGTCGCCTTTGCCGCCGCTGACCCTCTGGCGAAGTTTGTGTAGATTTTCTGATCCCCTTCAGTGACAAAAAATCCGGTTTTGAGGCCGGATTTTTGTATTCTTGCGAGCCACTTTCAGCCCCTTTTCCGCCTTCACGCCATTCCACGCGCCTTTCAGGTGCACCATCTCCTGAGTACTTTCACGTGGACGCAAAATAGTTGTTGCGTCACACGCAACACTCACTACACTGTTCCTCATGAAGGAACAAGGATGGCGATGGATGATCATGAGCTTCCGGCATAAAGGATTACGCGACCTGTTCTTTTTTAACGACGCGTCCGGGGTAAACCCCAAGCATGTCAAACGTTTACTTAACCGATTGAGCATAATGAACGAGGCGACAACAGTCACCGATCTTAACCTCCGTGGATATCGGCTACATGAATTACAAGGTGAACGTCAGGGTGTCTGGGCAATCACCGTTTCAGGAAACTGGCGTGTGACCTTTGAGTTTTTTAACGGTAACGCCCATGTATTGAACTATGAGGATTATCACTGATGAAAATGGCAAACCCTTCAAGTCCCGGCGATATCATCGAAGAGGCGCTGGAAGAACTGAACATCAGCCTGCGTGAGTTCGCGCGTGCAATGAACATAGCCCCTTCTACCGCCAGCCGCCTGCTGGCCGGCAAAGCGGCGGTTACGCCGGAAATGGCAATTAAGCTGTCGGTTGTGATTGGCAGCTCTCCTGAATTGTGGCTCAACCTGCAACAGGCCTGGAGCCTGAAAGAAGCCGAAAAGCGGGTTGATGTGTCAGGATTACGCCCGTTAGCGAAACGCGAAGCATAAAAAATGGCGCCGGTTAAGGCGCCATGCTTTTTTAGACGAGTTCGTTTTTTTGCTGCTCTTCCCGTCGTTCAACTTCACTGTACCAACGAGGATGATGCTTTTTAGCCCAGCGACGACTCACTTTGCCCTCAATCATGCCCTTAATCGACCCTTTCACCCAAAACGCCATATACATGTGAATCAAAATGGCGTGGATCAACACGATCGCCGAAGTGGCGTGAATCAACAAGCTGTAGCGAATCACCTGAATTGGGAAAAAGTCCGCAAAATACGGCCGCCAGATAATGACACCGGTTATCAGCAGCACAAAAATCATGCTCATGATGGTCCAGAACATCATTTTCTGCCCGGCGTTGTACTTCCCAACTTTCGCCACTTTATGTTCGTTGCCTTTCAGCACTTCCACAATGCCTTTCAACCAGGGGATATCCTGCTTGTCCGGGATGTTGTGACGCACAAAGCGCACGAACATAAACATCAGCGCGACGAAAATCAGCACGCCAAAGAACGGATGCAGTATGCGCCCCATCTGTGGCGTACCGAACGTTTCAGTTAGCCATTGCAGCGTTGGGAAGAAGAACGAAATGCCTGACAGCGAGACCAAAAAGAAGCACACCACCACCGTCCAGTGACAGGCTCTGTCGATGAACTTCGTGCGGACAATCATTTTTGACTTACTCATCTTCGTTCTCCTCTTCATCATCCCCTTCCTTGTTCGGCCCAATCCCGATGTAGTGGTACATCAGGCCAGCAAAGGTGGCGATAAATCCGGCGGCTGATAGCGGCTTGAGGATCCCTTTCCACAGATTCACCGACGTGTCGATTTTCGGTTCAGCGGGCAGCTTGTGATACAGCTCAGGCTGATCAGCATGATGCAGCACGTACATCACATGCGTACCGCCCACGCCCTGCGGGTTATATACACCCGCATTGGCATACCCGCGCGCTTTCAGTTTGCTGACACGCTGTTCTGCGACATCCAGCATTTCTTGCTTGGTGCCAAAATGAATCGCCCCAGTTGGACACGTTTTTACGCAGGCTGGCTCCTGGCCGACGCTGACGCGATCGACACAAAGCGTGCATTTGTAGACCCGATTGTCCTCTTTGTTCAGGCGCGGCACGTTGAATGGGCAGCCAGCAATGCAATAGCCGCAGCCAATGCAGTTATCCTGCTGGAAGTCGACGATGCCGTTGGCGTACTGAATAATGGCTCCGGCTGAAGGACAAGCCTTCAGGCAACCGGGATCTTCGCAGTGCATGCAGCCATCTTTACGAATCAGCCACTCCAGCTTGCCGTTCTGCTCAGTTTCGCTAAAGCGCATCACCGTCCAGGATTTGGCGCTGAGATCGGCCGGATTATCATAAACCCCGACGCAGTGGCCTACTTCATCGCGAATATCATTCCACTCTGAACAGGCGACCTGACAGGCTTTGCAGCCCACGCAAGAGGTGACATCGATAAGCTTGGCGACTTCCTGCTTGTAGTCCCGCGCACGTGGCGCGGGAGTGGCAGCGTTGGTTGCCGAGCGTTTAAGGATGTCCTGTGTTTCCATTGACATAGCGTGGCTCCTTACGCCTTCTCGATGTTGACCAGAAACGCCTTGAATTCCGGCGTTTGCGAGTTGGCATCGCCGACATTCGGCGTCAGGGTGTTCGCGATATACCCTTTCTGCGCCACGCCCTCAAAGCCCCAGTGCAACGGAATACCGACGGTTTCCACTTGCTGACCATGCACGTTCAGCGTTTGCAGGCGACGAGTCACCACGGCAACGGCGCGAATAAACCCACGCTGGCTGCTGACTTTCACCTTGTCACCGTTGGCAATGCCCTTTTTCTTCGCCAGTTGTTCGCTGATTTCCACAAACTGTTCAGGCTGCGCGATGGCGTTAAGCCGCGCGTGTTTGGTCCAGGTGTGGAAATGCTCCGTCAGGCGATATGTCGTACCGACATACGGAAACTTGTCTTTTTTACCCAGACGCAGCGCGTCATCGGCATACAGACGAGCCACCGGGTTTGATATCACGTTCGGGTGCAACGGGTTGGTGCCAAGCGGCGTTTCCATCGGCTCGTAGTGTTCCGGGAATGGCCCTTCAGCGAGTTTGTTAAGTGCAAACAGACGCCCAAGGCCTTCCGGCTGCATGATAAATGGCCCGGTAGCGCTGCCCGGCGGTGCAGTATTGAAATCAGGGATATCGTTGCCCACCCATTTCGTCCCGTTCCACTGGATTAGCATCCGCTTCGGATCCCACGGTTTGCCGTTGATATCCGCCGAGGCGCGGTTATAAAGCACACGGCGGTTAAGCGGCCACGCCCATGCCCAACCCAGCGTATTACCAAGACCGGAAGGGTCTGAGGAATCCCGGTTGGCCATCTGGTTGCCTTTTTCTGTCCAGCTTCCGGCGTAGATCCAACAGGAAGAGCTTGTTGAACCGTCATCACGCAGCTGTGCAAAGCTACTGAGCAGTTCGCCTTTTTTCGCAATCTGGACACCGTTGGCATCAAAGAGATCGTCCAATGCGTAGCCGTTGTTCTCTTTCGCCACTTCGTCCGACGCCGGGGTATCTGGCAGCTTGTAATGCCAGCTCATGCTCAACAGCGGTTCAGCACCTTTGCCGCCTTCGGTCTTATACAGGTTACGCAGACGATGGAAAATACCCGCGAGGATTTCACCGTCATTGATAGCCTCACCCGGCGGTTCCGCGCCTTTCCAGTGCCACTGTAGCCAGCGTCCGGAGTTGGTGATTGACCCGTCTTCTTCAGCAAAGCATGTCGACGGTAAGCGGAACACTTCGGTTTGAATATCCGCAGAACTCACGTCATTCATCTCACCGTGGTTCTGCCAGAAGGTGGAAGTTTCCGTGACCAGCGGATCGATGACCACCAGGTACTTCAACTTACTCAGGCTCTGTACGACTTTGTTCTTATCAGGGAACGACGCCACCGGGTTAAAGCCCTGGCAGAAATAGCCGTTCACTTCACCTTTATCCATCAGATGGAAATAGTGGATAACGTCATACATCTGGTCCCATTTCGGCAGCCAGTCGAAGCCCCAATTGTTCTCTTTCTGTGCTTTGTCGCCATAAAACGCTTTCATCAGGCTGACGAAGAACTTCGGGTAATTGCTCCAGTAGTTGACCTGATCGGCACGCATGGCTTTCGGCGTGTTGGCCTGCAGATAGGTTTGCAGGTCGGTCTGTTTTTCTGACGGCAAAGTCAGATAGCCCGGCAGGCTGGTCGACAGCAAACCCAGATCGGTCAGACCCTGGATATTGGAGTGGCCACGTAACGCATTCACGCCGCCGCCCGCCATACCCATATTGCCGAGCAGCAGTTGGATCATCGCCATAGTACGGATGTTCTGCGAGCCAACGGTGTGTTGCGTCCAGCCAAGTGCATACAGGAAGGTCGTGGTGCGGTCGGCCGCGCTGGTTGATGCCAGCACTTCACAGATTTTCAGGAAATCGGCTTTCGGCGTGCCGCAGATATTTTCCACTACGTCGGGCGTGTAGCGGGAAACGTGCTCTTTCAGCAGGTTCCACACGCAGCGCGGGTCACTCAGCGTATCGTCACGTTTGGCGTGACCGTCCTCATCGAACTGATAGTTCCATGAGGTTTTATCGTACTGACGTTTGGCCTGGTCATAGCCACTGAATAAGCCGTCTTCAAAGCTGAAATCTTCCCGCACCAGCAGGCTGGCGTTGGTATATTCCTTGACGTATTCGGCGTTGATTTTGTTGTTTTCGATCAGATACAGCAGCACGCCGGACAGGAAGGTAATGTCCGTGCCGGAACGGATAGGCGCATAAATATCTGCCACCGATGCGGTACGCGTAAAGCGTGGGTCGACCACAATAAGCGTTGCATCGTTATTGTTTTTGGCTTCCATAGCCCAACGGAAACCGACAGGGTGAGCTTCAGCGGCATTGCCGCCCATCACCATCACCACGTTGGCATTTTTGATATCCACCCAGTGGTTGGTCATCGCACCGCGACCAAATGTTGGAGCAAGACTTGCTACCGTTGGTCCGTGTCAGACGCGCGCCTGGTTGTCTACCGCCAGCATCCCGAGGGAGCGGACAAATTTTTGGGTCAATAATCCGGATTCATTGCTGGCGGCCGAAGCGCAAAGCATCCCGGTGGAAAGCCAGCGGTTTACCGTGGTGCCCTGTTCGTTTTTCTCAATGAAATTGGCATCGCGGTCGGCTTTCATCAGCTTAGCGATACGGGTGAACGCTTCATCCCAGGAAATGCGCTGCCATTTATCGGAGCCCGGAGCGCGATACTGCGGATAACGCAGACGGTTTTCGCTGTGAACATAATCGAGCAGCCCAGCGCCTTTTGGACACAGCGCGCCACGGCTGACCGGATGATCCGGATCGCCCTCGATATGGTAGATAGATTCGCGCACGTTCTTCGCGCCATCACCCTGGCTGTACATCAACAGCCCGCATCCCACGGAGCAGTATGTGCAGGTATTACGAACCTCTTTTGCGCGCAACAGTTTGAAGTTGCGTGCCTGAGCCAACGCCAGTTTTGGGGCAAATCCCAGAACTGCCGCTGTGGTTCCTGCCATCCCGCCCGCGCAGATTTTAAAAAACTTTCTGCGGCTAACGTCCATTTTTCCCTCGTTGTTGTAGGACAAAACTGGCGGAAAAATAGCACCGGGGCCGTCTCACTTTTTGCGTCAAATCAATCTCTTCTGCCAGCGCCCCATTAATAGTCATGAATGACAAAATTTTGTAATCCTTAGGGATTATCGCGTTGGGATGCTATAAACATGGCCTGCCTATTTTCAGCTTTCACCTTTCCAATGACTAAAAACAGAGCAACTTCCATTGGGCTCATCGCCATTTTGCTGTGGAGCAGCATGGTCGGCCTTATTCGCGGCGTTTCCGAAGGCCTCGGCCCTGTCGGTGGCGCGGCGGCTATCTACACCTGCAGCGGTTTACTGCTGTTGGTCACCGTCGGTTTTCCAAAACTCAGAACCTTTTCCCCGCGCTATCTGCTAGCTGGCTGCGTGCTGTTCGTCAGCTATGAAATTTGCCTTGCGCTCTCGCTGGGCTACGCCGCCACACGGCAGCAGGCGATTGAAGTGGGCATGGTCAATTACCTCTGGCCCAGCCTGACAATTGCCTTTGCGATTCTCTTTAACGGGCAAAAAGCGCGTTGGTGGGTAATCCCAGGGTTATTGCTTTCGCTGCTGGGCGTCAGTTGGGTATTAGGCGGTAAGGAAGGTCTGAACCTGGCGGAAATTAAACAGAATATCGCCAGCAGTCCGCTGAGTTATATTCTGGCTTTCGTCGGGGCGTTTATCTGGGCGGCGTATTGCACGGTGACTGCCAAATACGCCAAAGGCAAAAACGGCATTACGCTGTTTGTATTGCTGACTGGCCTCAGCCTGTGGATACAGTATTTTTCCAGCCCGCAGCCGCCGATGGTGTTCAGCTGGCCTGTGGTCATCAAACTGGTGATGTGCGCCCTGTCGCTCGGTATCGCCTATGCGGCATGGAACATAGGCATTTTGCACGGCAACGTCAGCCTGCTGGCTGTTGGGTCTTATTTCACGCCAGTGCTTTCTTCAGCCCTGGCTTCTTTCCTGCTGAGTGCCCCGCTCTCATGGGCGTTCTGGCAAGGAGCCTGCATGGTCTGCGCAGGCTCCTTGTTATGTTGGGCAGCGACTCGCCACAGTTGATCAGGCGACGGACTGGCGAACTTTTGCCAGTCCAAACCAGATGCCCACCGCCAGAAGCAGCATCATCGAACCGGCACTGAACAGCGCCACGCTGTGTGAGGTGATAAAGGCCGTTTTCGCGGCATACACCACGGAATCCGCCAGCTCAGGCGTCAGTGTTTGCGCTAACTGCATGGCTTCACCAATCGACGAACCCGCCCGGTTTGCCGCTTCAGCGCTGAGTGCATTCGGTAACAGAATCGACGCGCTGTAGCTTCGGGTCAGAATCAAGCCGAACAACGCAATACCCAACCCGGCACCAAGTTCATACGCCATCGTTTCGATGGCCCCAGCAGCCGCCGCTTTTTCTTTCGGTGCGGCAGCCATAATGGCGGCAGTAGAAGCCAGTAAGGCGCTGGCGGCACTAAAACCGAGAAGTGTCATCAGCCCCCACGCCTGCCATTGCTGGGTAGTGAAGTTCGTCATCGACAGCCCAAGGAAACTCACCGCACTCAGCGCCATGCCGCCGGTCGCAACCTGACGCAGACCAAGGCGTGAAACCAACACACCCGCAATCGGGCCGCTAAATCCACTTGCCAGCATCAGCGGCAGCATGAATAACCCGGCCTCAAACGGCGTTTTGCCGTGCACAAACTGTAATTCTTGCGCCATCAGCAACTCGAACCCAACCAGGGTAATCATTGCCGTCACCGCCATCATCACCCCGCTAAGAATGATGCGATGGGTGAACAGGCGCATGTCGATCATCGGTGTGCGAGCGTTTAGCTGAATACGCACGAAAGCCGTCAGCAACGATGCGCCAAACAGCAGAACCAGACCGACAATCCACAGCGCGATGACCCCTTTCATGGCCGTTTTGGCGCTCCACACCAGCAGCAAAATAGCCACAATCAACATCAGCGCGTGACTGATATTCAGCGGCTGCTCACGACGCCCTGGCTGCGGCGGTACAACGCGAGCACTCAGAGCCATCACCAGCACCACGATAGGCACGTTGATCAGGAACACTGCGCCCCACCAGAAGTGCTCCAGCACAATACCGCCGATTAGCGGGCCAAACGCTGCGCCACCTGAACCCACAGCCGCCCACATCCCGAGCGCCATATTGCGATGTTTGGCCTCGCTGAACGTATTACGAATGCCAGCGAGTGTCGCCGGAACAATCATCGCCGCGCCGACAGCCAACAGCGCACGAGCCGCAATCAGCCATTCCGCATTACCGGCAAACGCTGCCGCCAGTGAAGCCAGACCAAACAGGCCGCTGCCCAACAGCAATAATCGCTTGAAGCCAATGCGGTCGCCCAGTGCGCCCATCGGCAGTACCATCCCGGCCATCACCAGCGAATAGATATCAATGATCCACAGCAGCTCATTGCCACTGGCCCCCAGCTGAACGCTCAGCGTGGGCGCAGCAACGTGCAACACCGTGGCATCAATCGCTACCGGGATATAGACCAGCACAATAGCAATCAACGTTAACCATTGACGAAACATACTCTTTCCCTCTTTTGAACAGAACTGGACACTTGTCCAGATTGCGATCCTGCTTGAGAGTTGAACGCTTGTCCAGCTTTTTGTTATTATCGTTTGGTTACCCTCAGGGACTGAAACTATGAGCTATCTGAACCGAGAAGAGCGTCGCGAAACCATCATGTTGGCCGCCATGAAAGTGGCACTTGAAGAAGGGTTTTCGGCGATGACCGTGCGCAACATCGCCAGCCGGGCGGGCATTGCTGCCGGTCAGGTCCACCATCACTTCACCTCTTCAGGAGAGCTGAAATCCCAGGCGTTTGTCCGGCTGATTGAAGAGATGATGGCCCTGCCGCTGGTGCCGGAAAACGCCAGCTGGCGCGATCGTTTGTTTTCGATGCTGGGCAGCGAAGATCGACGGCTTGAACCTTATATTCGTCTTTGGCGACAGGCGCAGTTGCTGGCAGACAGTGACGCCGAAATCAAAGGCGCTTACCTGCTGACGATGTCGATGTGGCATGGCGAAGCCGTAAAGCTGATCCTTTCGGGTCAACGTGCAAAAGAATTCACCTTACGTGACAGCGCCGAAAATATCGCCTGGCGTTTAATATCATTAGTTTGCGGGCTCGACGGGATATATGTGCTGGGCATGGCAGAAGTTGACGATGCCGCTTTTAGCCGCCACCTGCATCATCTTATTGAGCTGGAATTATTTTAACAACTTACAATTAGTAACACTTAAGCGCCACGATATTAGCGCCCCATTCGCGGGGTGGCGCTTTTTTATCTATCCTTCATTCACAACACTCTAAAAAGACTTATTTTTCCCGGAGCAATCGTTTCTGGCGAACTCTTTTTGCTTATTTTTCATAACGTACTGGTGCAAACGAGGGCGATATGTCACAACAAGATGAGAAGAAAAATCATTACCTTTTACAAGACTGGCGGCCTGAGAATCCGGGCTTTTGGGAGAACAAAGGCCAGGCCATCGCCCGGCGAAATCTCTGGATTTCCGTGGCTTGTCTGCTGTTGGCGTTCTGCGTGTGGATGCTGTTCAGCGCAGTTGCGGTCAATCTCAATAAAGTCGGTTTTAATTTCACCACCGATCAGCTGTTTCTATTAACCGCTTTACCTTCGCTTTCCGGGGCAATATTACGCGTGCCCTACTCCTTTATGGTGCCCTTATTTGGTGGGCGCTACTGGACGGTATTAAGTACCGTTATTTTGATTATTCCGTGTGTCTGGCTGGGCATTGCGATTCAAAACCCTAATACCCCATACGGAGTATTTATTGTCATCGCGTTGCTGTGTGGTTTCGCTGGTGCCAACTTCGCCTCAAGCATGGGAAATATCAGTTTCTTCTTCCCAAAAGCCCGTCAGGGTGGCGCATTAGGCATTAACGGCGGCCTCGGCAACTTAGGGGTTAGCGTGATGCAAATGGCCGCTCCGGTGGTCATTTTCCTGCCGATCTTTACGTTCCTTGGCGTACACGGTGTGCCACAGGAGGATGGCTCAACCTTGTGGCTGACAAACGCCGCCTGGATTTGGGCTCCGCTGCTGCTGATTGCCACCCTCGCCGCCTGGTTTGGCATGAACGATATCGCCAGCTCTAAGGCTTCGGTAGCAGAACAATTGCCGGTGCTGGGTCGTCTTCATATGTGGATCCTCGCCCTGCTTTACCTGGCGACATTCGGCTCGTTTATCGGTTTCTCCGCAGGCTTTGCGATGCTGGCGAAAACCCAGTTCCCTGATGTGAATATCCTCAAACTGGCCTTCTTCGGCCCGTTCATCGGCGCACTGGCACGCTCAGCAGGCGGGTTTATTTCCGACAGACTCGGCGGCGTCAAAGTCACGCTGGTGAACTTCGTCTTTATGGCGTTGTTCAGCGCCCTGCTGTTCCTCACGCTGCCAGGCGGTAATTCACCGGGCAACTTCACCTTCTTCTACCTGGTGTTTATGGGGCTGTTCCTCACCGCCGGGCTTGGCAGCGGCTCCACCTTCCAGATGATCGCCATCATCTTTCGCCAGATAACTATTGCCCGCGTGAAACAGCGCGGCGGCAGCGATGAACAAGCGCAACAGGAAGCCGTGACCGATACGGCGGCCGCGCTCGGGTTTATCTCTGCCATCGGCGCAGTCGGCGGCTTCTTCATCCCGAAAGCCTTCGGGACCTCGCTGGCGATGACCGGTTCCCCCGTCGGCGCAATGAAGGTGTTTCTGGTGTTCTACATCGTCTGCGTGCTGGTCACCTGGCTGGTTTATGGCCGCCGTAAAGCGCCAAAAGCCTAATCTCATGCCCGGCGGCATTTCATTTGCCGGGCCTACAAACCGTACGAATCTTTTGTAGGCCGGGCAAACACCGTGCCGCCCGGCAATTACACAACGGAGCAATGTCATGAGCAAACTCCTCGATCGCTTTCGCTACTTTAAGCAAAAAGGCGACAGCTTCGCTAACGGCCACGGTCAGGTTTACAACACCAACCGCGACTGGGAAGACAGCTACCGCCAGCGCTGGCAGTTCGACAAAATTGTTCGTTCCACCCACGGCGTAAACTGCACCGGCTCCTGCAGCTGGAAGATTTACGTCAAAAATGGGCTGGTGACCTGGGAAACCCAACAAACAGATTATCCTCGCACGCGCCCTGACCTCCCCAATCATGAACCTCGCGGCTGCCCGCGTGGAGCAAGCTACTCCTGGTATTTGTACAGTGCCAACCGTCTGAAGTATCCGCTGATCCGTAAAAGCCTGATCTCGATGTGGCGTGAAGCGCTGGAGCAACACAATGACCCGGTGAATGCGTGGAATGCCATCATGCAAGACCCGGAAAAATGCAAAAAATACAAACAGGCGCGTGGCCATGGCGGCTTTGTGCGTTCCAACTGGCAGGAGCTCAACCAGCTGATTGCCGCGGCTAACGTCTGGACGATTAAGCACTACGGCCCGGATCGCGTGGCGGGCTTTTCGCCCATTCCGGCTATGTCGATGGTGTCTTATGCCGCAGGCACGCGTTATCTCTCGTTGCTTGGCGGCACCTGTCTGAGTTTTTACGACTGGTATTGCGACCTGCCGCCCGCCTCACCGATGACCTGGGGCGAACAGACGGACGTGCCGGAATCGGCCGACTGGTATAACTCTTCCTACATCATCGCCTGGGGCTCAAACGTGCCGCAGACGCGCACGCCGGATGCACACTTCTTCACCGAAGTGCGCTACAAAGGCACCAAAACCATCGCCATTACGCCAGACTTCTCAGAAGTGGCGAAACTCAGCGACCAGTGGCTGGCACCGAAGCAAGGCACTGACAGTGCGTTGGCGATGGCAATGGGCCATGTGATCCTCAAAGAATTCCACCTCGATAACCCGAGTGACTATTTCCTCAACTACGCGCGCCGCTACACCGACATGCCAATGCTGGTGCAACTCGATAGCCGCGATGACGGCAGCTATGTGCCAGGCCGCATGCTGCGCGCTTCCGATTTGGTGGATAACCTCGGCGAAAGCAACAATCCGCAGTGGAAAACCGTGGCATTCACCACGTCTGGCGAGTTGGTGGTGCCGAATGGCGCGATTGGTTTTCGCTGGGGTGAGCAAGGCAAATGGAACCTTGAATCGCTGGCGGCAGGCACGGAAACCGAACTGCAACTCTCTCTGCTCAGCAATCACGACAGCGTGGTTGGCGTGGCGTTCCCCTACTTTGGCGGCAATGAAAACCCGCATTTCCGTAGCGTGAAGCAGGATCCGATTCTGGTTCGCCAGCTCCCGGCTAAACAGCTCACGATGGCGGATGGCTCTTCGGGTCTGGTGGTCAGCGTGTATGACCTGATTCTGGCAAACTACGGCCTTGATCGCGGGCTGGACGATCCGCTTGCCTCGAAAGACTTCAGCGAAGTCAAAGCCTACACGCCAGCCTGGGCGGAACAAATTACCGGCGTGCCGCAATACCATATCGCGCAGATCGCCCGCGAGTTTGCTGATACCGCGCATAAAACGCATGGTCGCTCGATGATTATTCTCGGCGCTGGCGTGAACCACTGGTATCACATGGACATGAACTACCGCGGGATGATCAACATGCTGATCTTCTGCGGCTGTGTCGGGCAAAGCGGCGGCGGCTGGGCGCACTACGTCGGTCAGGAAAAACTGCGTCCACAGACCGGTTGGTTACCTTTGGCGTTTGCACTGGACTGGAACCGTCCACCGCGCCAGATGAACAGCACGTCTTACTTCTACAACCACTCCAGCCAGTGGCGCTATGAAAAACTCACCGCCAAAGAGCTGCTTTCGCCGTTAGCCGACGAAAGCAAGTTCACCGGCCATCTTATCGACTTCAATGTGCGGGCCGAACGCATGGGCTGGCTGCCTTCTGCTCCGCAACTCAACCTCAACCCGCTGTCGATAAAAGAGCGGGCTGACTCGGCTGGCGTTAGCCCTGCGGAATACACCGCGCAGGCGCTGAAATCGGGCGATATCCGCATGGCCTGTGAACAACCGGACAGCGGCAAAAACCACCCGCGCAATCTGTTTGTCTGGCGTTCGAATCTGCTGGGCTCGTCCGGGAAAGGCCACGAATATCTGCTGAAATATTTGCTCGGCACCGAGAGCGGCATTCAGGGCGATGCGCTGGGCGAAAGCGATGACGTCAAACCGGAAGAAGTTGAGTGGCAGACGGCGGCGATTGAAGGCAAGCTTGATCTGCTGGTGACGCTTGATTTCAGGATGTCGAGCACCTGTATGTTCTCCGATATTGTCCTGCCGACCGCCACCTGGTATGAAAAAGACGACATGAATACCTCGGATATGCATCCGTTTATTCACCCGCTTTCTGCGGCAGTCGACCCGGCGTGGGAAGCAAAAAGCGACTGGGAAATCTACAAAGGCATCGCCAAAGCCTTCTCGCAGGTTTGCGTCGGCCACCTCGGCACTGAAACCGATGTGGTGTTAACGCCCCTGCTTCACGATTCGCCCGCAGAGCTGTCTCAGCCGTTCGAAGTGGCAGACTGGCGCAAAGGTGAATGCGAGTACGTGCCGGGGAAAACCGGGCCGAATATTGCGGTCGTCGAGCGTGATTATCCGGCAACCTACGAGCGTTTCACTTCGCTTGGCCCATTGATGGACAAACTCGGTAACGGCGGCAAAGGCATCTCGTGGAACACTCAAAACGAAGTCGATTTCCTCGGCAAACTCAATTACGTCAAGCTTGATGGCCCGGCGAAAGGCCGCCCGCGCATTGAAACGGCGATTGATGCCTCCGAAGTGATCCTCGCCCTCGCCCCGGAAACCAACGGCCAGGTGGCGGTGAAAGCCTGGGAAGCGCTGGGCAAAATCACCGGGCGTGAGCACACCCATCTGGCGCTGAACAAAGAAGACGAGAAAATTCGCTTCCGCGATATTGTCGCCCAGCCGCGCAAAATCATCTCCAGCCCAACGTGGTCGGGGCTTGAGAGCGAACACGTTTCCTACAACGCCGGTTATACCAACGTTCATGAGCTGATCCCATGGCGCACCTTGTCCGGGCGTCAGCAGCTTTATCAGGATCACCTGTGGATGCGTGCCTTTGGCGAAAGCCTGGTGGCCTATCGCCCGCCTATCGACACGCGTAGCGTCAGCCAGATGCACGAAATCCCGCCAAATGGCTTCCCGGAAAAAGCGCTCAACTTCCTGACGCCGCACCAAAAATGGGGCATTCACTCCACCTACAGCGAAAACCTGCTGATGCTGACGCTGTCACGCGGCGGGCCAATTGTCTGGCTGAGTGAAACCGACGCTAAAGAGCTGGGCATTGCTGATAACGACTGGATTGAAGCCTTTAACGCTAACGGTGCCCTTACCGCCCGTGCCGTCGTCAGCCAGCGTATTCCGCCGGGCATGACGATGATGTACCACGCGCAGGAACGCATCATGAATATCCCAGGTTCAGAAGTGACCGGGCGACGCGGCGGCATTCACAACTCCGTCACCCGCATCTGCCCGAAACCAACACACATGATTGGCGGCTACGCGCAACTGGCGTGGAGTTTTAACTACTACGGTACCGTCGGCTCGAACCGCGACGAGTTCATCATGATCCGCAAAATGAAAAACATTAACTGGCTGGATGACGAAGGCAACGATCAGGTTCAGGAGGCGACAAAATGAAAATCCGTTCTCAGGTAGGCATGGTACTGAATCTCGACAAATGCATTGGCTGCCACACGTGTTCCGTCACCTGCAAAAACGTCTGGACCGGACGCGAAGGCATGGAATACGCGTGGTTCAATAACGTCGAAACCAAACCCGGCATTGGCTACCCGAAAAACTGGGAAGATCAGGAACAGTGGGAAGGCGGCTGGGTGCGAGGGATCAGCGGCAAACTCACGCCGCGTCTTGGCGGCCGTCTGGGTGTTATCACCAAAATCTTTGCCAACCCGGTGCTGCCACAGATTGATGATTACTACGAACCCTTCACCTACGACTATCAGGATTTGCAACGTGCGCCTGAAGGTAAACACCTGCCTACCGCTCGCCCGCGCTCGCTGATCAGCGGCGAGCGCATGAACAAAATCGAATGGGGCCCGAACTGGGAAGAACTGCTCGGCGGCGAATTTGAAAAACGCGCCAAAGATCAGAACTTCGAGAAAATCCAGAAAGAGATGTACGGCCAGTTTGAAAACACCTTCATGATGTACCTGCCACGCCTGTGCGAGCACTGCCTGAACCCAAGCTGTGTCGCCACCTGCCCGAGCGGTGCCATTTACAAGCGTGAAGAAGACGGCATTGTGCTGATTGATCAGGACAAATGCCGTGGCTGGCGTATGTGCATCAGCGGTTGTCCGTACAAAAAAATCTACTTCAACTGGAAAAGCGGCAAGTCGGAAAAATGTATTTTCTGCTATCCGCGCATTGAATCCGGCCAGCCAACAGTCTGTTCGGAAACCTGTGTTGGGCGCATTCGCTATCTTGGCGTGTTGCTTTACGATGCTGATCGCATTGAAGAAGCCGCCAGCACGGAGCATGTCACCGATTTGTACGAACGTCAGTGCGACGTGTTCCTCGACCCGCACGATCCGCGGGTGATCGAAGAGGCGTTCAAACAAGGCATTCCACAGAACGTGATTGAAGCGGCACAGCAGTCGCCGGTATACAAACTGGCGATGGACTGGAAGTTGGCTCTGCCATTGCATCCGGAATACCGCACCCTGCCGATGGTCTGGTACGTGCCGCCATTGTCACCGATTCAGTCTTATGCCGACGCGGGTGGTCTGCCGATGTCTGACGGCGTTCTGCCTTCTGTTGAAAGCCTGCGCATTCCTGTGCAGTACCTCGCAAATATGCTGGCTGCAGGCGATACTGGCCCGGTTCTGCGTGCGCTGAAACGTATGATGGCGATGCGTCACTACAAACGTTCGCAAACGGTTGAAGGCGTTACCGACACCCGCGCTATTGAGGAAGTCGGTCTCACCGTGGAACAGGTTGAAGAGATGTACCGTTATCTCGCGATCGCCAACTATGAAGACCGCTTTGTTATTCCAACCAGCCACCGCGAAATGGCCGCCGATGCCTTCCCGGAGAAAAACGGCTGCGGCTTTACGTTCGGCGACGGCTGCCACGGTTCCGACACCAAATTTAACCTGTTTAACAGCAAACGCATCGACGCGATAGACGTGTCCGGCGTGCGTCACCATGGGGAGGGCGAATAATGCCGATCCTCAAGCTCATCGCCCTGCTGCTGGAATATCCCGATGCGCTGCTGTGGGACAATCGCGAAGAAGCCCAAACGCTGGTGGCGCAAGGCGCGCCCACGCTGGAGCCTTGGGTAAAAGAGTATCTCGATAAACCGTTGCTCGATCAGCAGGAACTGTGGTGTGACTTGTTCGAGCGCGGCAGTGCGACTTCGCTGCTGCTGTTTGAGCATGTTCACGGTGAATCCCGTGATCGCGGCCAGGCGATGGTGGATTTGATGGCGCAGTACGAACAGGCGGGATTACAACTCGACTGCCGCGAGCTGCCGGATTATCTGCCGCTGTATCTGGAGTTTCTCAGCACCCAATCGCCTGAAGAAGCACGCGAAGGATTGCAGAACGTCGCCCCGATCCTCGCCCTGCTGGGCGGCAGGCTTAAACAACGACAATCTGCGTATTATCAGCTCTTTGATGCGTTGTTATTGCTGGCAAACAGTCCGTTAAGAAGTGACAGTGTAACTAATCAGGTCAAAGACGAGCCGCGCGACGACACTCGCCAGGCGCTGGATGCGGTGTGGGAAGAGGAACAGGTGAAGTTTATTGAGGATAATGCGACGGCCTGTGACAGCTCCCCGCTGCAAAGTTATCAGAAACGCTTTAGCCAGGATGTCGCCCCGCAGTATGTCGACATCCGTGCCGGAGGCCCGAAATGAGCCAGTATCTGAACGTCTTCTTTTACGATATCTACCCGTACATTTGCGGCTCGGTGTTTATCATCGGCAGTTGGCTGCGCTACGACTATGGGCAGTACACCTGGCGTGCAGGCTCAAGCCAGATGCTGGATAAACGCGGGATGGTGCTGTGGTCGAATCTGTTTCATGTCGGCATTCTGGGTGTCTTCTTTGGGCACGCGTTCGGGATGCTGACACCGCACTGGGTTTATTCGTGGTTCTTGCCTATCAGCGTAAAACAGCAGATGGCGATGATCCTCGGCGGCGTGTGCGGGCTAATGACATTGGTGGGCGGTGCTGGCTTGCTTTGCCGCCGCTTGTTTAACCCACGCATCCGCGCCACTTCAAGCACAGCGGATATTCTGATCCTGTCGATTTTGCTGATTCAGTGCATTTTGGGGCTGTCGACCATCCCGTTTTCCGCGCAACACCCGGACGGCAGCGAAATGCTGAAACTAGTGGGCTGGGCGCAGGCAGTCGTGACATTCCATGGCGGCGCATCGGCGCATCTGGATGGCGTGGCGTTTATCTTCCGCGTGCATCTGGCGCTGGGGATGACGATATTCCTGCTGTTCCCGTTCACGCGTCTGGTGCATGTGTGGAGCGCACCGGTTGAGTATTTTACCAGGCGGTATCAGGTGGTGAGGTCACGGCGCTGATTCCCCTCACCCTAACCCTCTCCCCAAAGGGGCGAGGGGATCTTCTCCCTCTCCTCTTTGAGGAGAGGGCCGGGGTGAGGAGAAAATTACTTCCCAGCCTCAGGATGCGTATCAAACGCCGCCATCACCGCCGCTAAATCCGCTAACGTAAAACCGTTTTTCGGGTCGTCCACGCCCTGCCCAAACTTGTCCTGCAGCAACAGATAAAGGCTCTCTACATCAGGCAGATGAATGTTCTCCACCACATGGCCGTCCTGCTGATGGGTGAAATGGAAGTTGGTGAGCGTCAGTTTTCCGCCGTCCGGCAGATGACGGCACATCAGTAAATGGTGACGAAAATGCGACTGCGGCCAGTGTGCCGACCAGAAATTGCCCATCACATGATCGGCGGTGAATTGCGGCACCAGATCGAAAACATACATCGACTGCCAGCGATCGTGATGGCGGAACTGAAGCGTCCAGTCATTGCCTTCATTCAGCAGACGATAGACTCCGTGCGGCGTGGTTTGCTCGCTATCCGCCTGCAGACGAATCGGTGCCGTCAGCGTCTGCCCGCCGAAGCCCACGTCGGCTATCCAGCGTTCGCCTTTCAGTTCCACAAGCAGCAAACGGTGTGTACGCGGCGGCATCTGCGGAGGGTTTGCCAGCACAACACGCCCAAGCACGCTGCGAACGTTAAAGCCAATCTCGCGGATCGCTCGCTCGAACAGCCCATTTTGCTCGAAGCAATAACCACCACGGCGGGCGAAGAGCAGCTTATCTTCCAGCGACTGATCGTCGAGCTGAATTTCTCGTGGCAGCAACACGTCCAGATTCTCAAACGGAATCGTACAGTTGTGTTGCAGGTGCAGCGCACGCAAGGTTTCAAGAGATACGTCGGCGTTTTCCGTCCAGTTAAGACGAGCGAAATAGGCGGTTAAAAATGGGCTCATGCGGCCTCCTTGCTTCAGATATAGTGTGTTTATAACGTATTTTTTTCGCCGCAAAGGCGTTTTTGTGCGGTGATTTTTTCCGTTTGTGCGCGAGGACTATTTTCCGCACAGCGGACACGATTTAATGCAGCAAACCGTCAGGAGAATTGCTATGAGCCGATTTCGCCCCGTTGAATTAAAACATGCCAGCCGTTTGCTCAATCACGGCCCGACCATTCACATCACCAGCTACGACGAAACCCTCGACAGACGCAACGTGATGGCCGCCGCCTGGTCAATGCCGGTCGAGTTCGAGCCGCCGAGAATTGCGATTGTGGTGGATAAAAGCGCCTGGTCGCGTGAGCTCATTGAGCGCAGCGGTCGTTTTGGGATTGTCATTCCGGGGGTAGACGCTGCAAACTGGACCTACGCGGTGGGCAGCGTGACGGGACGTGATGAAGATAAATTCAACTGCTACGGCATTCCTGTCGTGCGAGGCCCGGTGTTGGGGTTGCCGGTGATTGAAGAAAAATGTCTGGCGTGGATGGAATGCCGTCTGCTGCCCGCCACCGCTGCACAAGAAAAATACGACACGCTGTTTGGCGAAGTTGTGGCTGCCGCAGCCGATGAGCAGGCCTTTGTAAAAGGACGCTGGCAGTTTAACGGCGATCGACGTAATACGCTGCATCATCTCGGCGCTGGCACCTTTGTGACCAGCGGTAAAATGGTCAAAGCCGCAGAATAAACAACAGAAAACCGCAGGTTTGAAGCCTGCGGTTTAGTGCGCGAAGAGGGAACGTCAAGTCGACAAGATATCTACTACTGAGCTCATTTACATTATTAGAGAATTAAAAAATAAGGTCTGTCACCAAAAAGAATGATTTTTACCCGCTAACAATAGTCACTATTTGCCATCACGGTACGCCAGAAAAAAAACCGCGATAAGCAGGCTTAAGGTTTTTTCAGACTTCGGCATCACATGCTGTAACCGGGTTTCTTGATTAGCGCGTCCAGATTTGGTGCGATTTCGGTATCCCAAACCTGAGTCTTCCACTCATCCTGTTGCACTTGATTCAGTGCGACGCTGATCGCGCCATCTTTGCTGCCTAAATGGCGGGTGATGGCTGCGGCGATGTCAGCCGCCAGGGCCTCTTTTTGTTCGTCGTTCAGATCGCGCGGAAAACAATTGATCTCTACATGTGGCATAGCAGTCTCCTTATTGTCTGCCCTAAAACTACCATCTTCTGCCGAGGCTAATTAGCGTTTTGTGCAGTTATCACGTTGGTTCGTTGGCTTTCAAATCAATGTTCCCTTGCCCAAAGGCCGTACTGGCACACAGTAACAGGCTGAGCCACGTCCATTTCGTCATGACAATACCTTCGATAAAAACTGGCGTGTGCGAGGATGCTGCGGGTGATTGAGCACTTCGTCGCTGTCGCCCTGCTCCACAATTTTGCCGTCCACCATAAACACCACCTGGTCGGCCACTTCGCGTGCAAAACCAATCTCATGCGTGACGACAACCAGCGTGGTGCCTGAACGCGCCAGCGCCTTGATAACATCCAGCACTTCACCCACTAACTCAGGATCTAGCGCCGAGGTGGGCTCATCAAACAGCATCACCCGCGGGCTTAACGCTAACGCACGGGCGATGGCGATTCGCTGTTGCTGGCCGCCAGACAAATGACGCGACCATGAATCGGCCTTATTACGCAACCCCACCACATCCAGCAACTGATAAGCGCGGTCAATGGCCTGTTTGCGGCTGAACTGACGGTGCGCAATCGGGGCCTCAATCAGGTTCTCAAGCACCGTCAGGTGCGGGAACAAATTGAAGTTCTGAAACACGTATCCCACGTTGACGCGCTGGCGCAGGATGTCCTTCTCTTTCAGTTCATACAGCTTGTCGCCCTGACGGCGATAGCCGATGTAGTCGCCATCAATCTGAATAAACCCTTCATCGACGCGTTCAAGGTGATTAATCGCGCGCAGCAACGTCGATTTTCCGGACCCGGACGGGCCTAAAATCACCGTGACGGTACCCGGTGGAATTTCCAGAGAAACGTTATCCAGTGCCTTGTGGCGACCAAAATATTTGCTGACGCCGGTTATCGAAATGTGGCCTTCAGGAGAGGTGTGCATGAACGGGCTCCTGTGTTGCGGTGGTTGTGGTTGCCGTTGACGTGAAGGTGCGGGTGCGATTGCTGTTAATAGCAGAACGTCGCTCACTGCGTGCCAGCGCTCGTTCAACCAGGTATTGAATCGCGGAGAGGAAACTGGTGATCACCAGATACCAGACTGCGCCCACCATCAACAGCGGGATCACTTCCTGAGTGCGGTTGTAAATCATCTGGATGGTGTAGAACAGCTCCGGCATTGCCAGCACGTACACCATCGCGGTGCCCTTCGCCAGGCTGATGATTTCGTTAAAGCCGGACGGCAAAATGGTGCGCAATGCCTGTGGCAGAATGATACGTAACGTGCGACGCCACGCGGGTAATCCCAGCGCGGCCGCGGCTTCATACTGCCCGTGATCAACGCCGAGGAAACCACCGCGAATAATTTCTGCGGTGTAGGCGCTTTGTACCAGCGTCAGCCCTACCACTGCGGTGGAAAATTGCCCGAGCACGTTGATGGTCTGGTAGCTCGCCCATTCCACGCCAGTGAACGGAATACCGATAGAGAGCGTGTCGTACAGGTAAGAGAAGTTGTAGAGCACAATCAGCACCACAATCAGCGGCAGCGAGCGGAACAGCCAGATGTAGGCCCATGCCAGGCTGCGTAACAGCCAGGAAGCAGACAACCGTGAGAGCGCCAGAACGCCGCCAAAAATCACGCTGAGCACCGTGCCCAACAGGGTTAACAACAGCGTTTGCCCTAATCCTTCGAGGATAACCGGGTCAAAGAACCAGCGGGCAAACACACCCCATTCCCAGCGCGGGTTAAAGGCAACCGACTGCACCACGATTGCCAGAATGAGCAACGCGATGCCCGCGCCAACAATTCGCAGCGGGTAACGTGCGGGAACCACCTTGATGCTTTCTTGCGTTTTCATCGTCACTCCTCAGGCACTTTTGTTCAGCGCTGTCACCGCCAGCGTTTTGCTGAATCGCAGCCGACCATCGAACGGCGGGCGGCTGTACTCTTCCGGGTCGCGCGTTAAATCAAACTGCGGTTGATAGCCCTGGCTCAGATACAGGCGAACGGCTTCCGGCTGACGAAAACCGGTGGTGAGGTACATGTTGCTGTACCCGGCGAGCAGCGCGCGCCGTTCCAGTTCTGCCACCACTCGCCCGGCGAGGCCCTGCTGACGCAGGGTTTTGTCGGTCCAGATGCGTTTGATTTCCGCAGTCTGCTCGTCATACGGTTTGTAAGCCCCCGTGGCGATAATCACTCCGTCGCGCTCAAGAACAATGAACAGCCCCTGCGGTGGCAAATACCATTCCGTCAGCTCAACCTCCGCATCGCGGGAAAAATAGTCGCCATAGCGGGCGGCATATTCAGCAAACAATCCGCTCAGAATCGGCTGTAGCTCAGCGTCTTCCGGGGAAACATCACGGAAACGTTCGTTCATTTAACCCCTTTAATCGCCAAGCCCGGCAGGATTGAGTTCGGACTGCGGAATACGTTCCACGCCTTCGCCCCAGCGATTCAGCACTTTGTCGTAATCGCCATTTTTAATGACGCCATTGAGCGCGGTTTGCACCGGTTCAGCCAGCCCGCTGCCTTTTTTCAGCGTCACGGCAATGTGCGCCGCTTTCGGCCAGCCGCCATCGACGCTGCCGACGAGTTTCGTTTTCCCGTTCAGAGCAGCTTTCCACGCGCCAATCACATTCGGGCCAAACCAGGCATCGGCGCGTCCGGATTGCAGCGCAAGCGTCTGCGCCGCATCATCTTTGGTGTAGACCGGCGTGAAAGGCTTCAGGCCTTTTTTGAGGTTTTCCGCATTCCACGCGAGCAGGATCGCTTCCTGATTGGTACCAGAGCCGACGATTATCTTCAGCCCGGCAATATCCTCTGCGGTTTCTAACTTTTTAATCGGGCTATCAGCTTTGACATAAAAGCCCAGTGAATCTTTTCGGTAGGTAGCGAAATCGAACTTCTCTTTGCGCTCTTTGGTCACCGTAATATTGCTGATCGCGGGGTCTGAGGGCCAATGGAACGAAAACGTACGTTAAGAGCATAACCCATTGTTATAAAATAAAATTATTTATGATGTGCAGCAAAACGAAAACCGACATTAAAAGACTTTAGCAAGAAGCTTGCTATTCTTATTCCGAAACACGACAGCCTTGCATACATAGTGGAGAAGGATCTGACGACGATAACCCATTTATCCAGGCGACCGTCGGCCAGCTTTCTTATTGCTAAATGATTTTATATGTGAGCAAACATAGATCCTGACTGAACTACCCTAACCTTTGAATCCAATAAAGCCTCAAGAAATTTTTCCGGGGCTAATCTTTCAAATACAGATAAAAATTCATCTGTGAGAGCTAGATAATCCTCATATTTTCCAGATGCAACTTCCCGCCATATACTCGGACGATACCGAACTAATATTGACAATGCATATAAAATAACGGTTGTAATGCATCTATACTCAGAAACCCCACCGAATATTGGTATGATATAGCTAGACTCAGTGAATGGGCTATGATGTTGTTTTATAACTCCGTGCCAGAACTCATCATTAGGATGCCTAACTAAAGCTTTAAAATGTAACCCAGGATGTTCTGATTGTATATATTCTATTTGTTCAATAGGGAGGTCTAACTTTGCAATATCATCAATGGTTTTTGAGCAGGATATATCATTAATTGAAACGTAAGAATCTCGCTTCCTTTCAGTGTTAAAACGAAACGATCCATTTGCATCTGAATCATAACGAAATGTAAGCCAATTAATAGATGTGTCTGATACCATTCTAAGAAGCTCTTCGAGCTCAGGTATGTGCGAAAATAATTCAATTAACGTTATTACATGCTCATTTGATAAATCTATATCTGTTTCTTTACGCGGTTTTTTACTAGGGTATAAGGTAACATCGCAACCAAGAAAATCCATCCATTTACAAAAAAAACCGTTTGATAGGACACCAACGACAAACCCTTCAAAAGGATTGTCACTAACTGAATCAAATGTGAACAACCCATGCCCAAATTTTGTCATATCTTCAACTTCTTGCAAAGACGTAGGCCCCTTAGGAGACGCTAACATTTCCGCAGATGCTAGCGCTATCGCACCGTAGTAAAGACTTACAACTCTCTGATTTAATTTTTGTTTGCTGGCTGCCTCAAAGTAATCACAAGCATTTTGTATGCAAAATGCCAGACCTAATGCTTTGGCTTTGATAACGTCATATTCAAGCTGAGTCCCAAAATGATTACAACGCTGTTGTATTAATTTTTCGGCTAATCCCATAGTTCTGAATTGTTTAATTCGGCTCCAGATTTGATTTATCGGTTGCTCAGACTGGATATGATTTGTAAATTCTTTAGGTTTAAACGAAGGAATATCTTGACCGCCAAGTGATAACTTACCATCAGAGGCTGACGTATTCCATTTGATGATATAAGTTTGTAGTGATTTAAGTTCAATAACATCTGTTGATATCCCATACGCATAAGACTCAAGATGGTAAAAATCTCCATTTAAGACGATTAGGTCGACTAGCGCATCCAAGTTTTTATAAACGGAATTGTCAGTTGCACATGAGTAAAGCAAGGCCAAACTGTAATTAACACGTCCTTTACTCACTTTAATAATTACATATTCCCCATGTGGATAAGAGCCAGTAACTTCACAATCCCAATGGTGTTTATTAAAGTAATTAATAATATTATCTTCGGCACTTTTAACTAAAATATTCAGTCTCAGTTGTTTACCTGTATCCATGATGTATCCTTTCAATAATTTTATAGATTAGCGAATGCTATTCAACCTTCTCATCTTCCAGTATTTTATATACTGTGGAGCGAGCAATATTGAGCTGACGAGCTATTTCCGTTGCTCCAGTTCCTGCCTGATGAAACGACAGCACATTAAGCCTGTCTACAGATCTTTTGCGGCCAAATTTGATACCTTTCAGCTTTGCTTCCAGTCTGCCTTCATTTGTACGATCCAATATTCTCCTGCGTTCAGCTTGTGCAACGGCAGACAGGATAGTCACCACCATTTTGCCCATTTCCCCGTCGGTGCTGATCCCGTCATCAATAAATCGGACAGCCACTCCATGAGCATCGAATTCTTTTAGGGGTCTGATGCTCAGTGGAACGAAAACTCACGTTAAGGGATTTTGGTAATGCGATTACAAAAGACTACGAGCCCAAAAAGGATCTCAAGGAGATCCTTTCAGCTGATTATTTATTTCAACAACAATAATCTTTGATAATCGGGGTTAACCTTCCGAACATGCTCTTCATCTCCTCCCGGATAGGTTATAACCATCCCGACCCCTCGTTTTTTATCAGCCTCAATTGACACGCTTTTTTGGGCATGAAACATCGGATCTATTGCTATAAATGCCGTATTTTTGAGTTGATAACGTCGACTCCACTTTTCGGAATCCGTATCCCCACCAAAAAGTTTCAGCGTAGTCTTGTTAAGCATGTGACTAATATATGTCATAGGGAAAAAGTCTGTCTTAATTTCCAGTCTCTCCCCGCTGAATGCTCTAGCCCGTCCAGCCCCGTAACCGTCACTGAGGCCGTAATCCCCGAAATCGAAGATATAACTGGTATCGATAACCTCTTTCCCCTTCACCAAAGGAATATCGTCCGCGATCCTGAAGCTCACCATCAGCGAGTTCAACTGCCACTGGCACGGGCCGCCGCCGTCCACGGCAACTCGCAGACGCCGGACATTATTGCCATCAGGCACACCGAATGGCCGCCCAACATCGTTATAGCCCGGTATATCATGCGGTTCATTACTTGAGTTATAGCGGACAGATTTGCACTGCGCTGAACGGTACAGCAGCTCAGCGGGCTGCAGCGAGATCCCCTCAGGGACCCGGAAAGTGACGTCCACCCACTTTGCCCCCTCCGGGGGAGAAAGTGTCTTATCAGGACGGTTATCACACCCGAAAAGCAGCGTCGCTGCGCATGCAACGAAGGCGGTTTTACTGAGAGAGTTCAACTTCTTCCTCCGTTACGGCCGCAAAACGCAGCAGGGCATTTTTTCCTGTTTCTTCCGCCTGTGTTCGCCTCAGCGCCACTGGCAGCATATCCTGCAGCGCCAGAAACTCGCGGTTACGTTCAACCTCATCCGGATTGCTGTAGGCTGCGCCTTTCTCAACCTCTTCCCGGAACATGACTCGCATCTCTTTCCGGTTCATATCGCGGACCGGATCGGCCAGTTCCAGCACCTGATTGTGAATATAGGGCAGGTAACGGTGTGCCATCGAGTGACTGCGGGGATCGGTTCCGATACCGTTCAGGGCCGGGTTAGTATTCTGCGGAAAGGTCTTTGCCAGGCTGGCCGGGTTCAGGCACTGGATAAATGAGGCCTGATGTTCACCGGTGGATTTCAGGCACTCTTCATTCAGGGACGGCACCACATACAGCTTGGTGGCCACAAAATGTTTTGAGTAGGCCTGCCCGTCGACCAGGCTTTTCTGGTACGGACTGGCGGCCCGCATCGCGCACTGCTGCGCCCGGAAAAAAATCACCGTGTTACCGTGATGCCAATATGGGTCTTTTTTCTCCGAAAGCCCTGTTGACTGGTACGTTAGGTCTCTCACGGCCACGCTGAGTCCGGCAGCCGTGGTCAGTGACCAGTCAAATCCCAGCTTGTCACCCAGAGGCCCCCACGTTCTGTAAAACTCATTATCGAGATCGGCATTCGGCGGGATCTGTGTGATCGTGTCATTGTCGTTGACATGCCGGTAGTGTGTGATGCTACCCAGAGACGCGATCGCCGCGCGGGTGAAGGCCCGGGGCATCCCATAGGTGTGCAGTACGGGGTTAAAGGCTTTCATTTCGGCAGAATAAAGCAGTGCCAGCGCCCCGCCCAGACTGTGGCCGCAGACAAATAGTTTTTTCGCGCCGCCACTTTCTTCCAGAGATTTATTAACTGCATCCAACTTATCCCCAAACTTCCTCTTTGCCAGCTGATAGGCTTCCAGAAAACCGCCGTGAACGCTTCCCGCTCCGGCCAGCTCCGGCAGACACTGCTTCGGAGCAAAGGACAAATCAGTCAGGACATTCAGCAGACTGTCGGTACCACACCAGGCGACCAGCACGTGCGAGGCAGATTCCACCGTAAACAGGCGGGTATCACCTTCTCCCGTGTCCCCCTCCCCGGTGTTCATGTAGGCAGGTGGCAGGTAGCGGTCGCGGAACGGCACATCCACCGCCAGTGTGTGAAAATAATTAGGGTATTCCGCAAGTTGCGGGAGGCAGGACAGATCCTGACACTTCTGCCGGAAAAAATAATCGATGGTCGGATTATTCGCCTCGGCGGCATACACCAGATCGGCCATGATGCCGAGGTTTAGCGCATTCGCCAGGTCATAGTCCTTCGTGTCGTGCAGGGGCAGCACCCACGCCCGGAATGGGCAGATTTCGATAACGTGGCGCTGCTCCAGCGCATCCCGACTGATTTCCGTCCCTTTCAGCGTCTTTCCCGGCGGAAAATGGAACACCGGAGGCTCAGGCGTATCCCAGCCCGGCATCTCCGGCAACCGGTCGCACAGCTCCCCTATGGTCACATAGTGATGCCGGTACCCGGCGGCCTCCGCCTTCTCCTGCACATCCGTGCGCCAGTTTTTGTCCCGCGTTTCCCGGCGAAAGGCGTTTCCGCTCACCGGCTGGCTGTTCGGGTTACGCCGGATGCCCAGTGGACGCTGTTCCATGATGTCAGCCAGCTGCTGCCCATCAGTTTTCACGTTTACCGCTATCCAGTACAGGTCATCGAACCTTACCAGTCCCTGACTGTCGGTAATACCGGCGGGCGGATTCGGTGGCGGCGTGGGATCAAACTGCGTGTGACCGCCCCTGGCCCACAGCGCCAGTTCCGCCGCCGAGGCCAGCGGATGGTATTCCAGTTGTACCTTCATCCCGGATACCGGGTGGTTGTCCTCGTCCACAAACTGCAGCTCCAGCCAGTGCTTCAGTTGCTTACCGCAGGGGACCTCTTTGTACTTCATTTTGTGACTGAGACAGGTCACGGTGGTATTGTCTGCCGTGGCGGTCATGCGCTCAAATCCTTCTGTTTGCTGTGGTTAATTACCTATAGTAACCAGATGGCATTACTTAACCAAAATTTAATGGTGACTTCCTGATGCTCTAAGCTGACTTCCTGTCCTCAAGAATTTTATACACCGTGGAACGGGCAATGCCGAGCTGCCGGGCTATCGCCGTGGCCCCCGTTCCGCCGTGATGAAGCGCCAGCACGCTGTTTCTGTCGATAGTGCGCCTGCGTCCAAACCGGATACCTTTCAGCTTCGCTTCCTGCCGACCTTCATTGGTCCGTTCCAAAATTCTACTTCGCTCAGCCTGAGCGACAGCAGACAGTATAGTGACCACCATTTTGCCCATATCTCCATCGGTGCTGATCCCATCGTCAATGAAACGAATGGCAACTCCCTGGGCATCGAATTCCTTTATCAGCTGGATCATATCGGCGGTATCCCGGCCAAGACGGTCGAGCTTCTTCACCAGAATGGCATCCCCTTCCTCCACCTTCATGCGCAGCAGATCAAGCCCAGGGCGATCGACTGAACTGCCGGATGCCTTATCGGTGAAGATACGGTTTGCTTTCACGCCCGCATCTTTGAGCGCCCGGATTTGAATATCGAGCGACTGCTGACTGGTTGATACCCGTGCGTAACCAAAAAGTCGCATAAAAATGTATCCTAAATCAAATATCGGACAACTTGTGTCTGTTATAACAAAAAAACGATTTAATAGACACAAAAACGACACTGTTTTCACATGTCTGATAATTTATAATATTTCGGACGGTTAATAAAATGTTAACAAATGACCGTCAGGCAGGGAGGCTTGTATGCCCGTCGATTTTCTGACCACTGAGCAGGAACATAATTACGGTTGTTACGTTGCAGAGCCCAATGATGTGCAGCTGGCGCGCTATTTTCATCTTGACGAACGGGATCTTGCTTTCATTAATCAGCGGCGAGGAAAACATAACCGGCTGGGAATAGCACTTCAGCTTACCACAGCCCGTTTTTTGGGGACCTTTCTGACGGATTTAACCCAGGTTCTGCCGGGTGTTCAGCATTTTGTCGCCGTACAGCTTAATATACGCCGTCCGGAAGTCCTCTCCCGCTATGCAGAACGAGACACCACCCTCAGAGAGCATACTGCGTTAATTAAGGAATATTACGGCTATCATGAATTTGGCGATTTCCCGTGGTCTTTCCGCCTGAAGCGCCTGCTGTACACCCGCGCATGGCTCAGCAATGAGCGCCCCGGTCTGATGTTTGATTTTGCCACCGCGTGGCTGCTTCAGAATAAGGTACTGCTGCCCGGAGCAACCACACTTGTACGTCTCGTCAGTGAAATTCGCGAACGGGCAAATCAGCGGCTCTGGAAAAAGTTAGCCGCACTGCCGGACAGTTGGCAGACCGCCCGCGTGACAGAGTTGCTGGACATTCCAGAAGGGCTGCGGATTTCGCCACTGGAACAACTGAAAAAGGGACCGGTCACTGTCAGTGGTCCGGCGTTTATTGAAGCGCTGGAGCGATATACCCGGCTACGAAGCCTTGAGTTTTCCCGTCTGAATTTTACTGGGATGCCTGCCATACAACTGCGCAATCTGGCCCGCTATGCGGGTATGGCGTCGGTAAAATACATCGCGCGCATGCCACAGCAGAGAAAGCTGGCCGTCCTCACCGCATTTGTGAAAGCGCATGAAACAACAGCGCTGGATGAAGCCGTTGATGTGCTCGATATGCTGATACTGGACATAACCCGTGATGCGAAGAAAATAGGGCAGAAAAAACGGCTCAGGACGCTGAAAGATCTTGACCGGGCAGCGCTGTTACTGGCTCAGGCATGTTCATTGTTACTGGATGAGCAGGCTGATGATGCTGAATTGAGGCAGGCCATATTTAGCAGCGTATCAAAAAGCAGACTGGCAGAATCCGTCAGCAAGGTTCACGAGCTGGCCCGGCCTCATAACAGCAATTTCCAGGAAGAAATGGTGGAGCAGTATGGTCGAGTGAAACGTTTTCTTCCGGCGGTACTGCGTAACCTGCATTTTCGCGCTGCGCCAGCCGGTGAACATACGTTGGCCGCCATCCATTATCTGACCGAACTGAACGGCTCGAAAAAACGTCTTCTCAATGATGCACCTGAACACATTATTACTGGCCCCTGGAAACGCCTTGTGTACGATACGGAGGGCCGGATTCAACGTGCTGGTTATTCACTATTAATACTGGCATCGGCCTGCGCCACAGGATGACGCCAGGCTGACATATTTCCGGACGCACCCTGCAATATGGTGCCCAGGCGCAATTGCCGTTCTGTAGACATAACTACCCCTTACCCTGTCGGTAATAATCTGTTCGTGTGCGATCAAATGGTGTGTAAGGCTTTTTCCGCCAGCGCCGCAAAATAACGAGCCGCCGGGCCAATCAGCGCTTCATCCGGATTAAAGGCCGGATGGTGTAAGCCAAATTCACTGGCGCTGCCGATACTCACAAACGCACCGGGGATCTGCTGCAGATACACCGCGAAATCTTCCCCGCCCATATGCAAATCGGCATGGCTTGTGCGATAGCCATTTTCTGCGGCGACGTCCGTTGCGAAATCGGCCCAGTGAGGCGTATTAACCAACGCGGTCGGCCCGGCGTACCAGATAACATCAATCTGTGCGTTAAAGGCGCTGGCAAATCCCGCCGCCAGTTCGCTCACCCGCGCTTTGACCTGCTGCTGCACTTCAGTGCGATGCGTACGCAGCGTGCCTTCCAGCTCGACGTGTTCCGGAAGCACGTTCCAGGTATTGCCGCCCTGAATGCGGGTGACGCTCAACACCACAGAATCCAGGGTATTCACATCGCGGCTGGCGACGCTTTGCAACGCGTTGACCAGCTGGCTCGCCAGTAAAATCGCGTCTTTTCCTTCATGAGGGCGGGCTGCGTGGGCACCCTTTCCGTGCACTCGCACGACGAAGCGATCCACATTGGCGTAGAACGCGCCGCCGCGAGTGGCAAAGGCGCCCACTGGCAGCCCAGGTTCGTTATGCATGCCGAAGATAGCCGACACGCCTTCCAGCGCTCCGGCGCGGATCAGCGTTTTGGCCCCGCCAAAGCTCTCTTCCGCAGGCTGGAACAGGATGCGTACTCGTCCGTTGAGCTCTGCTTCCCTTTGCTTGAGCAGCAGCGCTGCGCCCAGCATCACGCTGGTGTGAATGTCGTGCCCGCAGGCGTGCATCACACCGGCATTTTGCGAACGAAAAGCCACCTCAGCGGTTTCTTCTATCGGCAGCGCGTCGATATCGGCTCGCAGGGCAATCAGCTTTTCACCTTGCCCAATCTCCGTCACCACGCCGGTTTTCAACGCGTAGGGTAACAATGACAATCCTGCCGTTTGCAGCCAGTCGCGAATGCGTGCCGTGGTAGCGACTTCCTGCAAGGAAAGCTCGGGAAACTGGTGCAGTTCTCGCCGCCACTGGATCAGTTGATGATCGAAGCTCATGACAGCACCTCCGCACGGTTCAACGCTTGTGCCAGCAGGCGAAGTGACGCCAGTCGGGCATTTCCTTCCGCCACCGGCGTGTCGATGACAAATTCATTTACCCCGTAAGATTGATGCAATGCATCAAGTTGAGCGCGAACCTGCAACGCGGTACCGGCAATCAGTGAGGATTCACGGCGCACAATCTCCACCGCCGGGCTGCCCGCCTGATGTGCAAAGGCTTCTGCCTGCTGCTGACTGGCAACCGAAACACGCTGACCGTTTTCCAGTCGCACGCCCCAGACTTCAACGCCTGAAGCCAGTTTTGCCGCCTGCGCTGCGTCTTCGGCCACAATCACCTGTACCGCAACCAGCACGTCGCGGCGGCTGATTGAACGCCAGCGTTGGGTGACTTCGCGCAGCAGGTTCTTATCACCGTTAAGGTGTGCCGCGAACACGAAGTTCCAGTCCAGTTGCGCGGCGAGTTCGGCACTTTCGAGACTTGCCCCGAGCAAGAAACCTTCCGGGCGCTGAGGCGGGATTGGCGTTGGCAACACAGTGTCCGGGTTGTCGGTGCGCGTTTGTGCCAGCCAGTGGTCCAGCTGCGTGAGCTGATCGGCAAAGGTGCCCTTCTCCTGCGCATTCACGCCTTGCTGCAAAGCGCGAGTGGAGAGCGGCAAACCGCCCGGTGCTTTACCGACGCCTAAATCAACACGACCCGGCGCAAGCGACGCCAGCAGATTGAAATTTTCGGCCACTTTGTAAGGGCTGTAATGCTGGAGCATCACGCCACCCGACCCAATACGAATGCGCCGGGTTTGCCCCAGCAGCCAGCCAATCACCACTTCCGGGGACGGGCTCGCCAGTTGCTGAGTATTGTGATGCTCGGCTATCCATAAACGGTGATACCCCCACGCCTCCGCCTGTTGCGCCAACGTTAATGTGCGCGCCAGGGCCTGAGACGCTGTTTCACCGTCTGCCAGAGGGCTTTTATCCAGAATACTGATTCGATAAGACATGTCGCAGGCTCATTGTCAGGAACATGTCTGCATTATTAGAAGCGCTTGCGAGCGGAGAGAAACAATTTATTTACATTTGCTCTGCACAAAATTAGATATCAAGCCGCGGTCTTTGCGACAAGCGTGGCAATACCCTAACCGGCTAAGTTGCCGGGTCGTAATGTATTCGCCTCACGGTTTGCCGCTCACCACACACCGCGGCTGGACAGTCGTATTCCTTGCCACTCACCAGAGCGATTCTTGCAACACATTGAAATTTAGCTTAAAGACAGCCAAAGAATTCGCTTTGCCGTAACGGTTCAGGAAGCAGATCTGACCACACAAAAAGGGGCGATCTTCGTCACTCTGCGCACCTGTAAGTTTTGCGTCGCTTATGATTTGCAGGTAGGATGCTGCGCCATGTTTTGCCTTATCTCTACGTCAGAATGCTGAGAAAGCCAGAACAATGTGCTGCCGCGCAATCGTTAACGCTGCGGCATTTTTTTGGGCCCCTGATTGGGGTAATGACAGGTTAATCGGGTTATTACAATGAGCACAAAACACAACAGCGCGGCGGAGCATCACGCAGCTAAGCGCCGCTGGCTGAACTCGCATGAAGCGGGTTACAACAAGGCGATGGGCAATCGTCACGTTCAGATGATTGCCATCGGCGGGGCTATCGGCACCGGTCTGTTCCTCGGCGCAGGCGCGCGTTTGCAGATGGCTGGCCCTTCCCTCGCTATCGTCTATCTGGTCTGCGGTATCTTCTCCTTCTTTATTCTTCGTGCGCTGGGCGAACTGGTGTTACACCGTCCCTCAAGCGGCAGTTTCGTCTCTTATGCCCGTGAGTTCCTGGGCGAGAAAGCCGCCTATGTCGCGGGCTGGATGTATTTCGTCAACTGGGCGATGACCGGGATTGTCGATATCACGGCGGTTGCCCTTTATATGCACTACTGGGGCACATTTGGTGACGTGCCACAGTGGGTGTTTGCCCTTGGCGCGCTGGCCATTGTCGGCACCATGAACATGATCGGCGTGAAGTGGTTCGCCGAAATGGAGTTCTGGTTTGCGCTGCTGAAAGTGCTGGCGATTGTCATCTTCCTGGTGGTGGGTACTGTGTTCCTTGGAACCGGTAAACCGCTGGATGGTGGCGCGACTGGCTTCCATTTGATAACCGATAACGGCGGCTTCTTCCCGCATGGCCTGCTACCTGCGCTGGTGCTGGTTCAGGGGGTCGTCTTTGCATTCGCCTCTATCGAACTGGTGGGTACCGCCGCTGGGGAATGTAAAGATCCGCAGACCATGGTGCCAAAAGCGATTAACAGCGTTATCTGGCGTATCGGTCTGTTCTACGTCGGTTCCGTGGTGCTGTTGGTTCTGCTGCTGCCGTGGAATGCCTATCAGGCCGGTCAAAGCCCGTTCGTGACCTTCTTCTCTAAACTTGGCGTGCCGTATGTCGGCAGCATCATGAACATCGTGGTGCTGACGGCTGCGCTGTCGAGCCTGAACTCTGGCCTGTACAGCACCGGACGTATTCTGCGTTCCATGTCGATGGGCGGTTCTGCGCCGAAGTTCATGTCTAAAATGAGCCGTCAGCACGTCCCTTACGCAGGCATTCTGGCCACGTTGGGCGTGTATGTGGTCGGCGTTTTCCTGAACTATCTGGTGCCTTCTCAGGTCTTTGAGATTGTACTGAACGTGGCCTCGCTGGGCATTATCGCCTCCTGGGGCTTCATCGTGGTGTGCCAGATGCGTCTGCGTAAGTTCATCAAAGAAGGCAAATGTGCCGATGTCAGCTTCAAACTGCCGGGCGCACCTGTCACCTCCTGGCTGACGCTGCTGTTCCTCTTAAGCGTGCTGGTGCTGATGGCGTTCGATTACCCGAATGGCACCTACACCATCGCCTCGATTCCGCTGATTGCGGTGCTGCTGATTGCTGGCTGGTTCGGTGTACGCAAGCGCGTGCAGGAGATCCACAGCACGGCGCCGGTTCATCACGAAGGCGAGCAGGATGCGGCGTTGGTTGAGAAAACTTCTCAGTAATTGCCCTGTTATTTCCTCCCTCTCCCTTTGGGAGAGGGTTGGGGAGAGGGGATCAGGCCGCAGAAGTTTTGCGCCACCTGACATCAAAAAGCCGCTCAATCGAGCGGCTTTTCTTATTCCATCATCACAGGGTAATCCGAATCACATCATCCGGCTGCGTTGCTTCTTTTTCGCGAGTTGATTCCTGCTTCACGCTAACGAACAGCGTCTTGCCATCGGCAGACAGCGCAAGGCTGTTTGGACGCGGCGGCGTATCAAAGGTCTTCACCACTTTGTTGGTTTTGGTGTCGATCACGCTCACTTTCCCGGCCAGGCGATGAGTGACGTAAACTTCATTGCGGGTCGGGTTAAACAGAATCGCCAGCCCTTCCGGGGTAGCAATTTTTTCCAGCACTTTGCCGTTGCGATAATCCACAACCAGCACTTCAGGCTGCTTGAAATCGGTGAGGTATGCGCGGTGGTTGGCTTTATCCAGCGCGATGTTCAGGAAAGCGTGCTCTTTGCCGTCATCCACCAGTGTCTGGCGCGTCAGAATGCTGTTTTTGGCGGTGTCGACAGTAACCAGCTCGCCTTCTGCGCTGACGGTATACAGGCGCTGAGCATCGTTATCGAGCGCCAGTGCAGTACTGCGATTCCCGGTGCCGCTAATGGTCGTTTTTAACCTGAGCGTTGCCCCATCAACCACCCACACCACACTCTCTTTGCCCACGCCGGTGATATAGACGCTGTTGGTTTTCTCGTCCACGGCCAGCTCTCGCGGCTGCAGCGGCTTCACGGTTTCACTGCGCTGACGTGAGTCGAGCACCACGCGCCCTTTCACGTCACCCGTTTTGGCGTCAATCGCCGTAATGGTGCCGTTGGTGGTGTTACCAAACCACAGCGTTTGCGCCTGATTGTTGATGGTCGCGCCAAACGGTTTCAGGTCACTGTGAACCGCCAGGGTGATATTCAGCGTTTGCGGGTCGAGGCGATAAACCACCCCGCCTTTGTCGGTCTTACGGCTCTGCGATGTGGCGACCCACAGCGCGTTTTCCTGTGAATTCAGGGCCATTTCATACACCCCTTTCCCGACGGCTTTGCGAAGCATGTCATCCGCAGCCTGAACGTTGAACGTCCAGGCAAGCAGTAAAGAGGTTAACAGCAGAGAACGGCGAAAACGCGGCATGGACAAGTGACGTAAAGACATGACGACTCCCTTTGAAATACGAAATGTGGTACTGCCCGACATGCTTCCTGCTTGCAGCGTCATAGCACTGCATTTTGTTATTGAGAATAGTAATCATTAGTGTCGCTAATGTGGAGTAATTATTTCCTCGCCTCGCCAAAAATGTGCCATTGTCAGTTCGACATTTAACGTAACGTGCTGTTATGGTTTTCAAATAATTTACATAAGAATTAACATATTCACCGTTGTTCCATTTGGTTCATTACCACGAGAGTTGCATGAAAATTATTACCGTTCGCAAGGCTGCGCTTCCGGCATTGTTGTTGCCGCTTCTTCCACTGCCAGATGCCTTTGCGGCCGACGACCAGACGATGGTGGTCTCCGCGACACCGCAAACCACCGTTTCTGAGCTCGATACCCCCGCGGCGGTAAGCGTGGTAAACGGCGACGATATGCGTCATGCCACGCCGCGCGTGAACCTTTCAGAGTCACTGAACGCGGTGCCGGGTTTGCAGGTACAGAACCGACAGAACTACGCCCAGGATTTGCAGTTGTCGATTCGCGGGTTCGGCTCTCGCTCCACGTTTGGCGTACGCGGCATTCGTCTTTATGTCGACGGCATTCCGGCCACCATGCCTGACGGTCAGGGACAAACTTCGAACATTGATATCGGCAGCGTAGACACCCTTGAAGTGCTGCGTGGGCCCTTCTCTGCCCTGTATGGCAACTCGTCCGGCGGAGTGATGAACATCACCACCCAAACCGGGCAACAGCCGACGACCATTGAAGCCAGCAGCTATTACGGCAGCTATGGCAGCTGGCGTTATGGCCTGAAAGCCAGCGGTGCAGTCGGCGACGGCACTCAGGCTGGCGATGTGGATTACACCGTATCGACTTCCCGTTTTTCCACTCACGGCTATCGCGACCACAGCGGCGCACGTAAAAACCAGGCGAACGCCAAACTTGGCGTACGAATTAACGACGTCAGTAAAGTCACGTTGCTGTTTAACAGCGTGGATATTAAAGCTAACGATCCCGGCGGGTTGAGCTACAGCGAATGGCGCGCCAACCCGCAGCAATCCCCGCGTGGCGATCAGTACAATACCCGCAAAGATCTCAAACAAACCCAGGCCGGTTTGCATTACGAACGTCAGCTCAGCGAGCAGGACGACCTCAGCGTGATGATGTACGCGGGCGAACGTCAAACCACGCAATATCAGTCCATCCCGATGGCTCCTCAGCTCAAGCCTTCGCACGCCGGTGGCGTTATCGATCTCGACAGACATTATCAGGGGATCGACACACGCTGGACGCACCGCGGCGAGCTGCTGGTCCCCGTCACCTTCACAACCGGGCTGGACTACGAAAACATGAGCGAGAAGCGCAAAGGTTATGAAAACTTTGTGCTGGATAACGGCGTGCCGGAGTACGGTCAGCAAGGCGCTCTGCGTCGTAATGAACGCAATCTGATGTGGAACCTCGACCCGTATCTGCAAACCCAATGGCAGCTGACGAACAAATTGTCACTCGATGCTGGCGTTCGCTATAGCTCCGTGTGGTTTGATTCCAACGACTTCTACGTTACGCCG
This sequence comes from Pantoea sp. sgz302252, assembly GCF_047713085.1. NCBI lineage: Bacteria > Pseudomonadati > Pseudomonadota > Gammaproteobacteria > Enterobacterales > Erwiniaceae > Pantoea > Pantoea sp. sgz302252. The sequence goes on along the minus strand of NZ_JBLFJW010000025.1, from coordinate 25,734 downwards.
GGCAATGGGAATGACAGCGGCGAGGCCAGCTACCACAAATGGCTCCCGGCAGCGTCACTGGAATATGCCGTCACCGATGCCTGGAATGTGTATGTGTCTGCCGGACGTGGGTTCGAGACACCGACCATCAACGAGCTTTCCTATCGTCCGAACGATCAAAGCGGCCTGAACTTTGGCCTGCAGCCCTCAACCAATGAAACCGTGGAAGTCGGCAGCAAAACGCGTATCGGCAACGGACTGCTGACTGCCGCACTGTTCCAGACAGATACTGACAACGAAATCGTGGTTGATAGCAGCAGCGGCGGACGTACCAGCTATAAAAATGCCGGGAAAACTCGCCGTCAGGGAGCGGAACTGTCGCTCGATCAACCGTTCGGGGAAAGCTGGAAACTGAAAGCCGCGTGGACGTGGCTGGATGCGACTTACCGCACCAACGTCTGCGACGACACCAACTGCAACGGCAACCGCATTCCGGGTATCGCGCGCAATATGGGTTATGCCTCGTTTGGCTATGAACCGGAGCGTGGCTGGTACGCAGGCAGCGATATCCGCTATCTGAGCGACATTCAGGCCAATGATGAAAACACCGCCAAAGCCCCCTCCTGGACCGTTGTCGGCCTGAACACGGGCTACAAATTTGGTGTCGGTAACTGGAATATGGACGTGTTCGGACGCATCGATAATCTCTTCGATCGCGAATATGTCGGCTCGGTGATTGTTAATGAATCCAATGGACGTTATTACGAACCGGCACCGGGGCGTAATTACGGTGTGGGGTTATCGGTAGCTTACTCATTCCAGTAATATTTAAGCGTGCCTTAAATAAGCACGCTTAATACTTATTAATTACCGCAATCAATTAATATACTGGCGCTGCAAAATAGCGGCGCCTTGATCAATCGCCCTACAAATTGCCGCACAACTTTCCGCTTCATCTTTTTTCGCTAATGCGCCAAGCAGATCGTCATAATAACGATGCTGTTTAAACACCTCGCAAGAGAGCGGATGCAAATAGTTAAAACAAGGCCCGATGCGCACCCATAATTGTTCGATAAGCGCCGTCAGCGTCGGCATTTCAGCGTAGTCGTACAGGCGGAAACGGAAGCGACAATTCGCCTGCAGCGCCTGCTCCATATCGCCCCGTGCTTTCGCTTCATGAAACGCCTCGACGTAAGTGTGCAGCAAGTCCAGCTTTTCCCCCGTCATTAGCGTGGCTGCCGCACTTACCGCCATGCCTTCCAGCTTTTTGCGGATTTGGTTGATTTCATGATACCGATGCTCCGACACCTCCGGCACCAAAAACGCCTGAGCGGGCGTTGCGTGTAAAGCGCCAGCTGAAACCAGCCGCAGCAGCGCCTCACGCACCGGCGTGATGCTGGTACCCAATTGTTCGGCAAGATCGCGCGTCACCAGCCGGGCTCCCGGCTTGAGCGCGCCAATAATTAATGCGCTTTTTAAATTGATTTCTACCTGAGTCGTCAGGCTCATTCGCTGTGCTTTTTCAAAATCCTGCATGTCTATTTCCTGTATCCAATTTCATTGTTCTCGTGACGGCCTGAGAGCAAACAACTCTGCGCGGTAGCAGGATATATCCTGTATCGCGGGTGGTGTTGGAAATAACATGGAACAATCGGCTATAAATATTCATTATTAGGTTGTTAATTAGGCCGCACAAATCATACCCACTGACTGTTGCACGATTAATTAAAGCCGCTTATGGAAAATTTGCACGAAAACCTGCGGCGTCTGTGACGCCGCAGATGCGTTTTTACTCATCCGCAGCAACGCGAATAACGACTTTTCCGAAATTTTTGCCTTTTAGCAGGCCAAAAAAGGCTTCGGGCGCTTGTTCCAGTCCATCGGTAATGTGTTCACGATACTTTATGGTTCCTTCACGAAGCCACTGCCCCATCGCCTTCTGGAACTCTTCAATCCGGTGACCATAGTCCTGACCAATAATGAAGCCCTGCATGCGAATGCGCTTCTTCAGCAAAGTCCCCATCAGTAGCGGCAAACGGTCTGGCCCGACGGGTAAATCCGTTGCGCTGTAGCCGCTCACCAGGCCACAGACCGGCACGCGAGCCGACGTATTCAGCAGCGGCAGCACGGCATCAAACACCTTGCCGCCCACGTTCTCATAATAAACGTCGATGCCTTTCGGGCAGGCTTTTGCCAGTTGCTCAGCAAAGTCTTCTGCGTGGTGATCAAGGCAAACGTCGAAACCGAGGGTTTCAACGGCATAACGGCATTTTTCGCTGCCGCCCGCCACGCCCACAACGTGACACCCTTTAATCTTGCCAATTTGCCCCACTGTGGCACCGACTGGCCCGGTGGCTGCGGCGACCACCAGCGTTTCACCGGCTTTTGGTTGCCCAATATCCAGCAGCCCCATATAAGCAGTGAAGCCCGGCATTCCGACTATACCAAGCGCCCAGGAAGGATGCTCGGGGTTGTCACCTAATTTGACCAGCCCGGCCCCGTCAGAAAGGGCGTAGTTCTGCCAGCCGTCATAGCCCAACACCCACTCGCCTTTCTTGAAATCCGGGTGATGAGAGGTTTCGACGCGGCTGACCGTGCCACCAACCATTACCGCGCCAATTTCAACAGGCGGCGAGTACGATGGCGCATCGCTCATCCGGCCGCGCATGTAGGGATCGAGCGAAAGATAAACTGTGCGCAGCAAAAGCTGCCCCTGCGCGGGAACCGGGATCTCCCCCTCTTCCAGACGGAAATTTTCCTTCACCGGCTCACCGTGTGGACGGGAAGCCAGCACCCAACGACGATGGCGTGCCTGAGAGTCAGTCATGGTGTACTCCTTTTGTGAAAGCGTTCCCTGAGACTAGTCGCTGTGCGGGCGAACTGCATTGGCATTACGAGCCAGAATGGTTCAGTCGCACCACCAGATAGACACAGGGTTCTTCGGATTCATTGATAAAACGGCAGTCGTTCGGCGGGCCAAGCTCAAGGCAATCTCCCGCGCGCATGTCATGCCGAGTGTCACCTTCGATAAACAGCAATTCTCCCTGCTGTAACCAGATAAGCTGCCTCGCAAGCGCGTAAGAAGACGCAGGCATGGGAATATCACTCCCGGGCGGAAGCTCGACCTGAACAAGATCAATCGGTAAATCACTGCGCGGGGAAACATGGCGGCGTAAATAGTGGCTTTGCGGGTCGCGCCAGACAGGCTGGTTTTCCAGGCGCAGAAGTTTGCCTTCCTGCATTTCAGCGCGGGCGATTAACGTCGACATGCTGATGCCAAACGCGCCGGAAAGCCGCCCCAGCATTGTGGCTGTTGGGCTACTGTCGCCGCGTTCAATTTTATGGATCATCGCCCGCGACGCACCTGCCCGCTCGGCCAGTTCGCTGAGCGACCAGCCGCGAGATTCGCGTTCAATACGGATGCGAGCGCTGATGCGCTGGTTGAGAGTGTCTTCAATAGTATTCATGGCGTAATACTATAGTGCATAAAGCGTCAGGGCGGCAGCGTCGAAATAACACGCTGATAGCCTGATCGCTCAGGACACTTGTCAACACCCTCAGAACTATAGTATCTATAACGTGCTACTATAGTGAACACCTGAGGCCACCATGATCCTTCGTTATGCCAGCAGTGAAGACTGTGCGGCAATTGCCGAAATTTATAACCACGCGGTGCTGCACACTGCCGCTATCTGGAACGATCAAACTGTTGATGTGGATAACCGAATCGCCTGGTTTGAAGCGCGTAAGATTGCAGGATATCCCGTACTGGTCAGCGAGGAGAATGGCGTTGTCACCGGTTATGCTTCCTTCGGTGACTGGCGGGCGTTCGATGGTTTCCGCCATACGGTTGAGCATTCTGTTTATGTTCATCCTCAGCATCAGGGAAAAGGTCTCGGTCGTGCCCTTCTGGCGCAGCTGATCCTCGAAGCTAAGCAGATTGGTAAGCATGTGATGGTGGCAGGCATTGAATCGCAAAACGCTGTATCGCTTAAACTGCACGCCTCGCTGGGCTTTGTGACCACAGCGCAAATGCCGCAAGTGGGCACCAAATTTGGTCGCTGGCTGGATCTGACGTTTATGCAATTGCAGCTTGATGAGCGCCAGGAGCCGGACGCGAAGCCATGAATCAGTCATTAACGCTCACCTTTCTGATTGCTGCGGGCATTGGGCTGGTGGTGCAAAACACGCTGATGGTGCGCATTACGCAATCAGCCTCCACCATTCTGATTGCGATGCTGCTCAATTCGCTGGTCGGGATCGTACTTTTCGTGTCGATTCTGCTGATTAAGCACGGGCTGAGCGGCTTTCAGGAACTGGCCTCCAGCGTCAAATGGTGGACGTTAATTCCCGGCTTGCTCGGCTCCTTCTTCGTGTTTGCGAGCATCAGCGGATATCAGTACGTTGGCGCGGCCACCACCATTGCGGTGCTTGTTGCCAGTCAACTTATCGGTGGGCTGGCGATGGATATTCTTCGTCAGCAAGGCATTCCCTGGCGGGCGTTAGTCGGGCCTGTTTTTGGTGCGATTATGCTGGTGATTGGCGCGTGGCTGGTGGCCAGACGGCAGTTTTGACATGTAAAAAAATCCCCTTTTGATCCTGATACCGGGATCAAAAGGGGATCTCTATGAAAAGCAGTGAAATCATTAGCTAACCGACCTGCCCTGAATAATTTCAGCTACCGGTCGATTTCCCTTCTCTTTCTTCAATCCAAAGCATTAACTCTGGGATCTGAGCTTCTGAGAACACAGCTATTCCATGTTCACGGAGCAGTGATGCTGCAACACCCATACCTGTTTTGCGGGTGTTGTTAAAAGAACCATCATAGATAGTCTGACTGCCACACGTTGGGCTGCCATCCGTTAACAAAGCGGCACGACAACCCGATTCCTGGGCCGCACGTAGCGCTAACCAGGCAGCAAGTTGATAATGGTCAGTCACATCTAGCCCGGTATTTTCAATGATTTTGGCGCGGCCATGCATCACATCGTTGCCGTCAGCAAACTTGATTTCGGCGGGAGGACGAGGGACAGGCAACCCGGCCGCCAATTCAGGGCAATGGATCACTAAGCGTTTTTCCTGTTGCCACTGAGACAATTGAGCAATCACCTTCGCTTTATCACTTCCGTTATAGCGAACCTTGAAGCCCATCAGGCAAGCACTGACGAGTATTTTATTTATCATCGTTTTTCTGCAATGGATGATGAAAGTCAGGGATTGTACCACCTCGACAGCGTGATTCATCTACCCTACAAAGAGCACGCCCCAAACTCTGGTGCGCCTCACAGCGCTATGTCATCAAAACTTAATCGAAGAGAAAATCATGAGAAAAATAGTGTCGTTTGTTCATGTGTCGCTGGATGGTTTTGTCGCTTCTACCGCTGAGGGTCCGGCGAGTCTGGCCTGGATAAGCATAAGCCCCGACTTGTTTGAATACGTGGAGCAACGGATTCTGCAAACCGACACCGCCTTATATGGGCGCACCACCTTCCAGATGATGGAATCGTACTGGCCGACTGCAGCCGATAAGCCTGACGCCAGCCCGCATGACCATGCGCATTCGCGTTGGTATAAATCTGCCCACAAAGTGGTGTTGTCGACAACCCTGTCGGAAAAAAATCATCCTGATACACAAATCATCAGCAGCCATTTAAGCGACGAAATCAGCAAGCTCAAGCACAATGCGGGCAGCGAAATCTTAGTATTCGGCAGCCCCTCAGCAACTCACGCGCTAATGGCGGAAAACCTTATTGATGAGTATTGGCTATTCGTGAATCCAGTTTTGCTTGGGCAAGGCATTCCCCTGTTCAAAAACATAAAAGACAAAACCTCACTGAAACTGGTGAAGAGTCACGTTTTCCCGTCGGGCGTAGTGTGCCTGCAATACGAGGTGAAGCGAAATCAATGATGGAAGGTTCTGATCGTTCTGTTAGTGGGGAAAAATCTCCGAACGGCTGCATTTTTGTGAAAAGGGTCAGCAGCTTGCGCTTTTGGCTCTGTGCGGACGGACGGGATGGCTTTTAGCGAGGAGCGAAAGTTGAATGTAGTTGATGCCGCTGTGTTAGGCGATTTTTAATGAAAACTATGTTTTCATAATCTCAACAATTGTTGTTCACACTTTATATATTGGGGGCATTGTGCGTACTCGGCCATCATCTCGGTTAATAGTCCTTTCACCTGAAAATCAGGTATTGCTCTTTAATTTCTATCATAAAGATGATGCTTTGAAGGGAAAGGCATACTGGGCAACGCCTGGTGGCGGGCTTGAACACAATGAATCCTACGAGCAAGCTGCTTTGCGCGAATTGTTTGAAGAAACGGGTCTAACAAGAACGACAGCAGGACCGCAGGTAGCATCCAGAAACTTCAAAATGATGCTACCAAGTGGTGAGACAGTTCTTGCAGACGAGCGTTTCTTTATTATTCATGCTGATAAATCAGAAATCGACCGCTCTGGATGGACGAGTAGCGAAAAGAAAGTCATTCGAAATCATCACTGGTGGACAATTGAAGAACTCAGTAATACCGCTGAAATAATCTTCCCACTCGATTTGATCATTAGCATAATTCAAAAGTAGCCTTAACCCTCCAGCCTATGCACGACCTATCAGAACATCCCTGTAATCTGAATCAGTGTTTCCCTTGTTGCCGGAACTGTTCAAGCTCCTCGGTGGCCTCATCCAGTTTGGCTTTGTAGAGCTTCACCAGCGCCTTATCTTTCATATTGTATTGATACTGTATCGCCAGCCCTGACAGCAACAACGTGACAATTAAAAACCACATACCTGACTCCCCAACAAAAAACCCCGCCATGCTACGAGCATAACGGGGTTGATGATGAGCATTATGTGCTTGTTTGCACCAAATTTTAGAGGATTGTGCCACCTTTGGTGAGCTGCTCGTGACGCGCATCCTGTTCTTCTTTGTGCTGGCGCCCATGGTGGGCAATCGCCGTGCGCAACCGCTGCTGTTGGGTGAAACGCTCATCCCGGCTTAACGCGGTGTCATCGCTGAGCGTAATCAGCAACTCATTCATGCCACTGATCACTCCGGCTTCGATGGCGGCATCCACCGCGACACTGACCTCATCCAGATGTGACATATCCTCTCCTGTTAATTCAGTTTCACTTTAGAAAAATCGCTGCCCATCAGGCTGACGCTGTACCCGGTGACGTTGCTGCGGGTGGCGAAGAAGGTTTTGCCATTCGCCAGCGCAATCCACGGTGCTTGCTGCTGGAATATCACCTGTGACTGCTCATACAGTTTTGCACGAGCCGCCGGGTCGCTGGTCAACTTCGCTTTCTGGACCAGATCATCATACCCCTTATCACACCAGCGTGCGGCGTTGGAGCCGGTTTTAATGCTGTTGCAGCCCAGAAGCGTGTCGGCAAAGTTGTCCGGATCGCCGTTATCCGACATCCAGCCAAACAGCGCAGAATCGTGTTCACCTTTGCGCATTCCGGAGAGGTATTCGCCCCATTCATACGTGGTGATTTTGGCTTTAATACCGACTTTCGCCCAGTCATTCTGGATCATCTCGGCGATGCGGCGTGAGTTCGGGTTGTAAGGGCGCTGTACCGGCATCGACCACAGAGTGACTTCCGTGCCCTCTTTCACCCCCGCTTGCTTCAGCAAGGCTTTTGCTTTTTCAACATCGTAGCTGTAGTCCGGCAAGTCTTTCTTGTAACCCAGCATATTTGGCGGGATCGGCGATTTTGCCACGGTGCCGGAACCCATAAAGACCGCATTCACAATCGCTTTTTTATCCGTGGCGTAGTTCAGCGCCTGGCGAACCAGCACGTTATCAAACGGTTTTTTCTCGGTATTAAACGCCAGATAACCAACGTTCAGCGCTTCCACCGCGTGCAGCGTCAGATCTTTGTTCTTTTTAATCACATCGAACTGGACCGGTGACGGCGCAGGGATAATCTGGCATTCGTTAGTTTGCAGTTTCGCGAGGCGCGTTTCGACGTTCGGCGTGATGGAGAAAATCAGGTGCTTAGTCGGAACCTCGCCATCCCAATAGTTGGGGTTAGCCACATAGCGAATCAGTGAATCCGTTTTGTACTGCTGGAAGGCGTAAGGCCCGGTGCCAATAGGCCAGGTGTCGACATATTCCGGCGTGCCTTTCTTCAGCATCGCATCCGCATATTCGGCGGAAAGAATCGACGCGAAATCCATGCCCCAATCAGCAAGAAACGCCGCGTTCGGTTCGGTTAATTCAAACTGGACGTGGTAATCATCAATTTTCTTCACGTCTTTAATGAGCTTGTCGAGCCCGACATCGGTGAAGTACTCATAATTACCCTGCGACACTTTATGGTACGGGTTATTTTCATCTTTCTGGCGCATCACCGAGAAAATAACGTCATCCGCGTTAAAGTCGCGGGTGGGCTTAAAGTATTTGTTGCTGTTGAACTTCACACCCTGCCGCAAAGTAAAGGTATACGTTTTGCCATCTGGTGAAATGGTCCAGGCCGTCGCCAGTGAAGGAACAGGCGTGTTTTTTTGCGGATCAAAGTTGATCAAACGGTTATACAACACCTGAGAACTGGCGACGAACGAAGGGCCGGAGCTGGCAATTTGCGGGTTGAAGGACTCGGGTGACGCCTCGGAGCAGTAAATCAGCGTGTCGTTCGACGCCGCCATGGCGGCCCCTGCGGGCAGAACAGAGCTCAGCGCAATCGCCAACAGCGTTTTCCCAGCTAATGCTTTCGTTGCAGACATGGTTATAAGCCTTATTGTTTTATTCTATGAGGCTTCATCACAGCACAGGGCAGTTATTCTGGCAAATAACCAAAGGGCATCAGGTTATGCTAAAGCCGCTGATATTGACGATTTCTTCACCATTTCTGCGACAGCGTTAAAAAGATAAAAAAAACCACCGGGGGGGGCCGGTGGCGAGTCACTTGCATTGAATACGTCGATAGTTATGTGATGTAAAACATCTTTATTTTTGTGGGAATAAGAATATCGCAATCTCCCTGCTAATACCATGGGGTTAATTAAAAGAGAACACTCTAATAATCCTAAGGTCATTTGTTGACGGAAGCGATATTTTCCCCTCTTACCTTGCTGTTGGTTTGGCTTAAGTGTCGTCGAAAATCAAGCAAAACGGCGCTTATCAATGGCCCGAAGATTTGCCTTTTTTGCCCTGTCCTCTGCCGTTTAGTTTGACGTTCTCTGCCGTAAAGTAGAGGCGTGAAAAAGTCTATGGGATAAGAACGTGGCAAAAACTCTTTTACGCAGCGGCAAACTGGACGACTTCCAGTCCGTGGGCGGCGGCGGCCAGGCCGTATTTGCATCAGCATTACAAATCCGTGAAACGCTGCGTCTGCGCAAACAGCAGGCTCTGGTGGAGTGTCTGGCGATCCCGCAGGTCAACGATGACGGCGACCGTGTTGACTGGTATTCCCCGGTTGAGGGCGACGTGGTTGCCTGGAAGGCCGCTGAAGACGAACAGCGCGACCGTGCCCTGCATCAGCTGGAAACGATGGCCGATGCCGCACTGAGCCTGGCGCGCAAATGCCAGCAATCGGACAAAACCGCTCAACAGCTGTTTGGTGCGCTGCTGGAAAAAGCGCTGCAATTCCCAGGCGAAAACCACGTATTTCTGGTCGACGGCAAACCGGTCATCACCTTCTGGGGCTTTGTGAATCTTAACGAAAGTGCCCGTGAGGAGCTGTTTGGCTGTCTGCACACGCTCCCTGTAGATGAACCTTTACTGATCGCCGATGAAGAGCCGCTGAACGTTACCTTAAGCCACGCCGACGAACCGCTGCTTGCCGCCCCATTAGCCCTGACGACATCAGTAGAACCTGAAGCAGAAACCGTGCCTGAAGTGGTTTCAGAACCAGAAGTCAGTGAACCAGAGCCGATGGCTGTGCCAGAAAAGAAACTGCGCCGCCTGCCGCTGTGGAGCCTGCCTGTTGCCGCCGTCATTGTTGCCGCGATTGCCGGGCCGCTGCTCTGGCCACGCCAGACAACGTCTGCCGAACCTGAAATCGTCCACGTTGAACCGCAAACCGCCGACGTTCAGCCTGCGCCAGAGCCTCTGCCAGAACTGAAAGCGGCCCTTCCGCTGCATCTGGCGAGCGTGACTGAACCGGTTAAAGAAGAAAAACCTGAGCCTAAGCCAGTGGTTATCGCAGCCATTCCTAAAGATGCGCTGGTGATGGAAGCCGACCAGATGCGTGCAGGCACCACCAAATTCCTCAACGGTAACTGGCGTGTGCTGGTTGACGTGAAAGATCCGGTGAGCGGTAAGCCGCTGTCACTCCGCTATCAAATTCTCAATAACAAAGGCAGCGCTCGTCTGGTACATGGCGATAACGTGGTCTGCAAAGCCGATATTTTCTCTGGCCTGCATCAGAACGGGGAGTTGTTGATCAAGAGCCGTGGGCATGCGCGTTGCAGCGATGGCTCGCGTTATCCGCTGCCTGAAATCTCCTGTAAGCCTAGCACCAGCGACGTGGCTGAGTGCACTGGCCGCTACGATGCCAGCACCGTGGTGCCGTTAACTTTCCGTAAAGTGGGAGCGTGATAATGCTGGTTACCCTCTGCGAGTACCAACAGAGCGTCACGCTCATTGCCAACAGCGGCGTGCAATTCCTCGATTTTGGCCTGACGCCACAGGATTCATTGAGCAACGGCCGCTTTGTGCGTAAAACGGCGAACGGCCCGTTGCTGCGTCTGAATTACGATATCGTCAACAGCCGCTACACGCTGCCTGCTCTTGATGGTCAGCAGGCGGAAGTGGTGAAACCTGAAAGCACACTTTCGCTTGAGCACTCGCTCGCGATGCTGGATGGCGTCTGGCTCCCCCTGCCGTTCCTGCGTTTTAATCCGCCCCGAACCTTTGTGGAAGGCCCGGAAAACTGGGCGCGCGTACAGATTCGCAAGCTGCCAACGCCGGACTCAGCCGGGAACACTCACCGGGTCACTATCGCCCTCGACAGCCAAATTCGTGATGATGCGCCTTCCGGATTAGCCCCCGTTGAAAATGATTTGCTCAACGGCACCCGTTTTGCTCTCGCCTGGCGTGATGAAGAAGTGGCGGATTTTCTCGACCAGACCTGGATTGATGGCTGGCTGCGAGAAGTCTTCACTCAGTACGCCAGCCATGAGGAAAACCGCAGCGAGCGGGAAATCACTCAGGCCATGCGTGGTTTCGAATATCAAGGGCACTGGCTGAACTTACTGGCGCTACTGGGCGAGCAACTCAGCGTGCCGGAAGTGAAAATTGTCACCGCCACGGTGAGCACGCCTGCTATTCCTGTGGACCTGATTCTGGATGTCGGTAACAGCCATACCTGTGGGGTGATCATCGAAGATCATGGTGATGCTAACGACGGCTTGCGCCAGACCGCCGAATTGCAGGTTCGTTCGCTGAGTGAGCCGCAGTTCCTCAATGCGCCGCTGTTCACCAGCCGTCTTGAGTTCTCCGAAGCGCGTTTCGGTAAACAACATTTTTCCGTAGAAAGCGGACGTGAAGATGCGTTCGTCTGGCCTTCGATGGTGCGAGTCGGTGATGAAGCCCGCAAGCTGGCAATGCAGCGTCTGGGCACCGAAGGCAACAGCGGCATTTCCAGCCCACGCCGCTATCTTTGGGATGAAACGCCGACGGTACAGGACTGGCGCTTCAGCCAGATGAACAGCCGCACTCAGCGCGAACCCGTAGCCGCCGCCTTCCCTCTGGCCTATTTGATGAATGACGACGGGCAGCCGCTGTTTACCTTGCCGCCCGATGAGCGGATGCCGGTGTTTTCCCCGCAATACAGCCGCAGCACGCTGATGACCCACATGCTGTGTGAAATTCTTGCGCAGGCGCTGGGGCAGATTAACAGCGTTGCGACTCGCCAGCGTCTGGGTTTCCCGTCTTCACCGCGCCAGCTCCGTACCTTGATTCTGACGTTGCCTTCTGCGATGCCAAAACAGGAACGCGAGATTTTCCGTCGTCGTATGTTTGAGGCTATTGCCCTGGTCTGGAAAGCGCTCGGTTGGCATCCGCAGGATGAAGATTTCGCCACCGCCAAACAGCAGGACAAAAGCGTGGTGCCGGTACCGAACATTCATATGGAATGGGACGAAGCCAGCTGCGGCCAACTGGTGTGGCTCTACAACGAAGCGATGTCTCACTTTGGCGGCCAGACCGAAGCGTTTTTTGCCGCCCTTTCGCGCCCGGACAGAGAGCCGGAAGCCGGTGCCAAACCGGGTCGCTCGCTCCGCGTGGCTGCCGTAGATTTGGGCGGCGGCACGACCGACATGGCTATCACCCATTATCGACTGGATGATGGCACGGGCAGCAATGTCAAAATCACGCCAGAGCTGCTGTTCCGCGAAGGGTTTAAAGTTGCCGGTGACGACATCCTGCTCGACATTATTCAGCGCTGCGTTCTGCCTGCGTTGCAGACACATCTGCAAAAAGCCGGGATTGCCGATGCGCCCGCGCTAATGGCTACACTGTTTGGCGATTCTGGCCGTATCGATACGCAAGCAGTCCTTCGCCAGCAAACCACTTTGCAGCTGTTTATGCCGATTGTTCACGGTATTCTCGGCGGCTGGGAACAAAGCGACATCAATGACCCCTTAGCGGGACTGCATGCCACCTTTGGCGAACTGCTGCCGCAGATGCCGACCCGCAATGTGATGAATTATGTCAGTCAGGCTATCAGCCATGCTTTACCAGCAGGCGCGGAGCCGTTTGATTTGCTGAGCACGCCCATCCAGGTGAGCTTCCGCGACCTTCATGCCGCCATGCTGGCGGGTGAATTCACGATCGCCGCCCCGCTGCACGCTGTCTGCGAAGCGATTTCTCATTACAGCTGTGACGTTTTACTGGTGACCGGAAGACCAGGATGTTTACCTGGCGTACAGGCGTTGATCCGCTATCTGCAACCTGTTCCGGTCAATCGCATGGTATGGATGGACAGCTATCACGTTCACGAATGGTATCCCTTCAGCCAGCAAGGCCGCATCGGTAACCCAAAATCAACCGCTGCCGTGGGCGCGATGCTGTGCAGTCTGGCGCTGGATTTACGTTTGCCGCGCTTCAATTTTAAAGCGGCCGACATCGGGGCTTACTCTACCGTGCGTTATCTTGGCGTGCTGGATAACACCGTCAACACGCTGCGCGATGAAAACATCTGGTACAGCGAACTGGATCTCGATAAGCCCGGGGCGAAACTGGATGCCCGCATCCATTTCCCTTTACGCGGTAATATCACCCTCGGCTTCCGTCAGTTAGCGAATGCGCGCTGGCCCGCCACGCCGCTTTACACCCTGAGCATCAACTCGCCGGAAGTGGCGAAAGCTATTGCCGGTGATGGTGTATTGCAGGTGCGCTTGCAATTGACGGGCGGCAATCACCAACAAGGTCCGGAAGCTTTTACGCTCGCCGATGCCTGGCTGCAGGATGGCACGTCCGTCCCGCCAGATGCGCTTACCTTAAAACTGAACACCCTGGCCGACCGCCGTCACAGCGGCAGCCACTACTGGATTGATAGCGGGAGCGTTTACCTGAAATGAGCCGACTGCAAAACATCATCGACTGGACCCAGGACACCCGTCGGATTTCGCCGCTTTTCGACACCGATGCCGACGCGTTATTGACCCGTTTACATATGCTCAAAGCACAGGAAACGACGCTGGCTGAAGCGCAATCGGCTCCTGCCAGCATTGGCCTTTTTGGTCATTCTCAGGCAGCAAAAGCTCATTTGCTCAGCGCCCTGTGTAGCAGCGGCAACGGGCGGTTACTGGTGCAAACGGGCAGCAAAACGCCCGACTACTTTACGCACCTCAATCCGGGCCATAACCTGACGAGAATGGCTATCCGCTTCAGCCACCAGGCCTCTGTGCCCGATGAAGCCTTCCCCCTTCGCCTGCGTATTTTGCGGGAAGCTGAGCTGGTTCAGGTGTTCCTTGTGCACGCATTGCAGCAAGGTCATGTCCGTCGGGTCGCGAAATCCGTAGTCATTGCTCGCCTGAAAGCCTGGCAGTCGCTTCGCCAGACTCAGACAGTACCGGGAATTAACGAAGAAGATGTCGCCGCGATTGCGCGTTTCTGGCAGGAGCATATTCCTGCGCAGCAGCAGCAGATTGATGAAAGCCTGTGGCAACAGTTCATTCAGTTGCTGCCCTGCCTTGATCTGAGTGCCCGCGCCAACGCATGGGCATTATTATGGGGCGAGCAACAGGAGTTGACTCGTCAGTGGCTAAGCCTGGCGCATGTGCTTCAGCAATGCGGCAATGCACGTGAACTGGCAGCGCCCTTAAGTCTGCTGGTCGACAGTTTCGCCCTGCCCGCAGAAGGTTTTCTGACGCCGGAAAGCGAGCCTGAAGGTGAAGCGCTTCTGCATCCACTGGTGAATAATCAGCTGCAAAGTGCCGTGAGCCTGCCACTCAGCGCCCTGGGATTACTGACCGTAGAACTGGTGCTGCCGACGGAAAATGGCGTGCTGGATAACGTGGATCTGATTGATATCCCACAGCCTGCGCAGCAAGACGGTGCTGAGCTTTGGGTCAGCAAATGCCACTGGCTGCTTGACCACTATCGTCAACTGCATCAGCCCGATCTGCTGCTGATTTGTAATGCTGCCGCCCAACGCTCACAAATCCCTCACAGCGCGAAAACATTGATGAAATGGGTGAGCGACACCCAACCGCAGCAAGAAGGCGCGCTGCCAGGGCTGGTCTGGGCTATCACACCACAGGACGACCGCTTTGTTCGCAAAATTAATCTTGATGAAGCTGTTCAACAACTGATTGAGAAGCCCGGTCAGCGCTGGGGAACGTTGCAGGCGCTGGACGGCAGCAGCCTGCAACGCCTGATTGAATGGCTGTCTCAGGCTACCGTTCCGTCGTTGCGTACTGCGCGTTTGCAAAGACTGGCTGAACGCCAACAGCACCAGCTTGAGCACTTGATGTCAGGCTGGCGAGAGGGTATTCAGCTGAGCCCTGCCACTGTGCGCCAGCAGGCCGAAACTGTGGTGCGTGAACTTCAGGGACACGCCGCCATTCTGGGCGAACTGCTGGAAGGTCTGCTGCCGCCGTTGAGCCATTTCGAACAGCTCATTCAGGTGCATCAGCCGCGCGAAGAAAAAGTCAGCGGCTTGTTCAGCGATAATCTCGACCTGTTCGCACAACCTGACGACCAACAGCAAGGCCGCTACAGCAGCCAGCAAAACGGGGCTCAGGCTCATGCCCTGTGGGTAAAATACCTGCGCCAGTGGAGCCGAAGTGAGAGCAATGCGCAGCGTTTCGGCCTGACGCCAACCACCCTTCAGCAGCTCGCAGATATCCTGGTGGTGGCGAGTTATCGTCTTGATCTGCCCGCTCAACTGCAAAGCGTGGTGCCAGATGAACGTGCCAGCGCGGCTCGCCTGCGCGCCACTGTCAGTAACTATCTGGCCTGGCTTGGTTATGCAGATCTTCCTCTCGAAGCACGTCCGGCGAGCCGTGTGGTGAAAGGAAGTACCTTGTTTGCCCCTTCAGCCAGCAACACCGAGCGCCTGACGCAGTTGGGCGAGCGGCCTGCCCATGCGGCAACTCGCTACGTTTATGATTGGCTGGTTGCATTGTTTACCCGCGCGACGGAAACACCGGATTACCGCCATCCTCTGGACGTTTCGGACAGCTCCCGAGCCAAACTTTCAGCGCTGCTGTAATCGCCTCCGGCTGCAAACAACCCCGCGTCAACTGCCATTCTGAGCAAAGATGTGACCTAAGACCGCAGCCAGCCCCGCTGGATTCTCCCAGGACATGGAATGTCCTGCCGCAGGCACAATATGCAGTGGAATCGCTTCACGAGAGAGTGCCTCGGCGTCTTCATCGGGTAATGACTGTTCGCCAAAGACCAGTGCCTTCTGGCAAGACAGTGCTAAAAAGCGCGCCATCCATGAGGGAGACACGCCCTCAATAAGGCTTTTGGAACCGCGCCACATGGCGTGCGGTGAGCAGTTTTGCAGGCATCCTTTCCACGGTGAGGTCTCTGCTTCCACGATCTTGCCGAAGGTTTCGGCAACAAAGCGCTTTTCAGTGTTTGCCACTACTTTGCGACTATAGAACCCGCCACCGCTGTGAAAATTAGGTTCAGAAACTGCCAGCGTCTTCACGCCCTTTCCCAGCAGTTCTGCAACCTGAATGGCAACGCTGCCGCCCATGCTGTGCCCAAAGAGATCGACGTCAGCGAACCCTTTCGCCTTCAGCCATTCCGCGACAACTTCAGCCTGATGCGTTATGGAGTAATCAAAGTGAAGAGGCTTGTCGCTGTAGCCAAAACCAGGGAGATCGATAAGCAGCGCCCGGCGGCCCTTGAAGCCGGGATTGGTAACAATCGGGGGATATTCGTAAGAAGACGCGCAGGCCAAACCGTGGATGAACACCACTGGCCTGCCCTGACCCGGAAACTCATGCCAGCGCACTTCGGCACCGGCGATCGCTGAATAAAAACTCTGCATGGTTCACTCCCTCATTCAATAACTGTATTTTTATACAGTACAAAAAGAAAGTCCGCAACGGTCCGAATCAGAACAGGGAAAGTAACAAGGCGACAGGAAAACTGAACGGCCATGTTGCGCCAATCAACACGGTGGCGATGAAGCGAATACGCTTGCGCTCTTTGGTGAGAAACCACGTAATCAATGCGCTGATGGCGGCCATAATGGCATAGAAAACCCGCATTTTCTGGTAAAGCGTCATGTACAAAACTCAATCTAAATCAAAAAATTCGCGCGCACTATGCAACGTTTTTTGACACACATCAAATTTTTACATCCTGAATTGTCTTAATCGGGAACTTCTGTAAAAACCTACTTTGTCTGATTGCGAACTTCTCTTGCGCAGACTATATCAATAGAGGCAAATAACTCGAGGTAGGTCTTATGGAAGTTTCCAGCAGAACCGTATTCCTGATAAATGTCTGTGTCGCCGTTGCTCTTATTAGCCTGCTGTCGTTTCGCTTTGGCTGGATTTGATTTGTTGTTACTGATGCCTCAGAACAAAAAAAGCAGCTCAGGCTGCTTTTTTTGTGGACCCGTTATTCCGTCGTCTTGACCCCGGCGGCGTTGACGTTAAACGCAGCCTGAAGCGCCACCGCGTTGTCATAGCTGCTGGGATCGTAAGTCGGCAATGAATGGGTGTGCCTTTTCGTGATCCCATTCCGCGCAGTACAGGCCGCTTCCGTTCCGCCCTTTTTCTCACACTCGGCGATGCGATGCGCCGGGGAATTTGCACAACCACTCAAAATACGGAAGAGATCGTCTGCGCCATCGGCGTGAACAGGGGTCAGTTTGGATATCGAAAATTATTGTACGTTAAGGCTGTTTTTTGACCTTTCGACTTTAGCTGGTCTCAACCGACGAAACTTACCGGAAGCCGGTATCCGGTTGCTTTTCCAGATATAATCGCCTGTCAGATTGATGTGCTCCCAGCCTAACGGCGACAAATGCGACAGCAGTTGTTCGTTGATCTTTAGCCCATTACGCTTCAGGGCATCGATCGCCCTTTCCATATACACAGTATTCCATAGCGAAATCGCAGCCGTCAGAAGCGTCAGTCCACTGGCGCGATAGCTCTGATTTTCAGGCTTTCTGTCCCTGATTTCTCCCAGCCGGTGCATAAATACCGCCCGCGCCAGTGCGTTACGTGCCTCACCTTTATTCAGCCCCGCCTGTACTCGCCGACGCAGTGCAGGATCGCGGAACCAGTCGAGCATAAATAGCGTTCGCTCAATGCGGCCAATTTCTCTCAGTGCTTTGGCAAGTCCGTTTTTCTTGGGGTAGCTGGCTAGTTTTTTCAGCATCAGAGATGCTGTCACGGTTCCCTGCTTTATCGAGGTCGCCAGACGCAGTACTTCACGCCAGTGAATTTCGATCTCTTTCAGATTCAGGCTGGTCGTTGATATCAGCGACTGAAGCGCCGGGTACTGGTCCGCTTTCCCTTTGATAAACAGCTTTTTGTCGTGGAGATCCCTGATTCGCGGACAGAACGCAAACCCCAGCAGATGCATCAGGGCAAAGACATGATCGGTGAAACCCGCGGTATCGGTGTAATGCTCTCTGATTTCCAGGTCGCTTTCGTGGTATAGCAAGCCATCGAGAACATGGGTTGAATCCCTGACCCGACTGATTATGCAGGTGTAAAACGGGCTGTATTGATCCGAAATATGGGTGTAAAACTGACGTCCAGGCTCCTGCCCGTATTTCGGGTTAACCTGCCCTGCGTAGCGGCCAGAGCTGCCTGTTCTGAAATTTTGTCCGTCTGATGATGACGTTGTCCCGTCTCCCCAGAATGCCGCCAGTGGTCTTTTCCCCTGCGCGTTTACCAGCTCTGCGAGGGCGGCTGAATAGGTTTCGTCGCGGATGTACCATGCCTGGATATCTTCCAGTGATGATTTGGTGCTTCCGGGGCAGGCTTCCGCCATTTTGGTCAGACCAAGATTGATGCCATCCGCAAGGATGGTGGTGAGGAGCAGGCGGGTATCGGGACGGGTAATGTCATTTTTTATATGCGAAAAATGTCGGGTAAACGTCGTCCAGCTGTTTACCTCATCGAGAATTTCCGTGATTTTAGGGCGCGGTAGCATGCTGTAAACCAGCTCTGCCAGCGATGAAATCTGCACCGGGACGCAGTTACCCAGCGGAGAGACTTTTACTCCCCTGTCAGATATTTCCACATCGGGCAACTCACCAAGGGCAGCCATGGCATTGACCTCTTCAAGTCTGGACTGAAGCAGGGTCATACGGCTGGTAATGTACTCATGATAATCAGCTGATACGGGCAGGGGCAGCGCCGGTGTGAGTTTGTCAAAGTCCTTTTCGGGAATGAGGTAATCATCAAAGTTTTTGTAGCGGCGTGAGCCTTTAACCCAGATGTCCCCGGAGCGCAATGCCCCCTTAAGCTCGCTGAGCGCACAAAATTCATAGTACTGCCGGTCAATGCCCGCAGGTGTAATCACCACCTTGCGCCAGCTTTCAGGGACAAACTCAAGCGGCGCTGTCGCCGGAACTTTACGTGACTGCTCCCGGTACATATCCTTGATCACAACCAGCGCATCAGCCAGAGGTTGCGCTGCCGGGGTGACGACTAACTGTAAAGCGGACAACATGCGCGGGGCATATTTCCGTAATGTGCTGTATTTCTCAGTAATAATATGCAGCGGATCAAAATTATTTTTTCTGGCGAGATGGCGCGTTTCTTCCAGACTGGCGACAAATTCAGGCCATGGCAGTATGTTTTCTATTGCGAGCCATGGATCGCCACCGGAATCACGAGCTTCAGACAGTGCCTGGCCGACATCGATGTACTGCCTCAGTTTTGACTGGATCAGCTTTCCGGTCTGCTGAAGGCGCTCAGCCTGTGTTCTTTTGGCTTTGCTGAACAGGCTGTTCAGCATGCGTTCATGCAGCTCAATCACTTCATCTGTCAGTGTGGCTCTGGCTTCTTCCAGCACGCACACCAGGATCGCATGACGCCGGGCTGCTGAAAATCGGGTCAAATCCCGGCTGCTCATCTTTCGGCCTTCCCGCGCTAGTTTCAGCAACCGGTTCTGGTGAATGGTACGATCTATACCTTCAGGTAATGCCAGCGATTCAATGCTACTGAGCCGATCAAGGTGTTGCAGCACGTTCTTACCATTGATTTTACCCGGCGGTTGCAGAAGCCATGTCAGCCTGGAAGACTGATTATCTGAGGACTCAAGTAAACGATCCAGGGCATCCCTGTGAGCCGGAGTTAACGGGGCATTCAGGGTCTGAAATACGATTTTATCGCCGCCAGCCATGGCCTCCGCACAGGTACGCTCCACGACATCAGTCGCGGGGATTATCACGTTGTTCATCCGGAGCCAGACCAGCAGTTCTTCAGCCAAAAGAATACCTTTATCGGTGCGCGTCGCCATTGGCAGCAGGTGTGTAATACAGTCCTGCTGTATTTTGCCGGTGAACGATTTTACGCCAAGATAGTGGTACAGTTCGGTTAAATGTTCGCGTCGCGTGGTTTCCCTGCCGGAAAGGTAAGCAGGCCAGAGATCCCCGGTAAGTTTTAGCCTGCTGGCGATATGCTTCAGCAGCATATCAGAGGGTGGGATTTTTTTATCCGGTGCAAAGCCGACATTTTTCAGATAGCAAAGAAGGACGGCAAAACCAAAACGGCTGGCGGGTTTACGGTGAGCACTGATAAGCGCCAGATCATGTTCACTGAAATAGGCCATTCGTGTCAGCGTTAACTCATCGTCCGGTAATGCCAGTAATGATTCTCTTTCCGACAGAGAAAGAATCTGCCTCCTTGCCATATAGTTTTCCTCGTAAATTATTCCATACGGTATTTTTAACAAAAATGCTTATCGCATAAGGGTACACCCTGACGCCATAACCAAAACGTGACGGCACCCCATGAATGACATAACCTATATGCGATAGAATTAATGCAATAACCTAAATGCGATAATATGGTGAAAAAATGTTCATCAGAGCTTATTTAAGGGCTTCGACGGAAGACCAGTTCGCCGATCGGGCAAAAGAGATGTTGGAGCAGTTTGTTCAGGAGCGTGGACATAAAATAGCCAGTTACTACCGGGAGAACATAAGCGGTACAAAACTTGACCGTCCGGAGCTGGGACGCTTACTGATAGACAGTCACCGCAATGATATTTTGCTGGTCGAGCAGATAGACCGCCTAACTCGCCTCAGCAACAGCGACTGGATGACACTGAAAAAGCAGATAGAACAACACGAGCTACGAATTGTCAGCCTGGATGTCCCCACCTCATGGCAGGCTCTGTCAGATAAAGACCCTTCGCAGGCTGACCCGATCACCCGTGCCGTGATAACCGCCATCAATAACATGCTTATCGACCTGATGGCCGCAATGTCGCATAAGGACTGGCTGAGCCGCCGCCAGCGGCAAAAACAGGGAATTGAACGTGCGCATACGCTGGGAAAATACCGGGGTAAACAGGCCGATCAGGAACGGCATCAGAAAGTCCTGTATTACCGTCAGATCAAGAAACTGAGCATCCGTGAAACGGCAGACGCGACAGGGTACAGCCCCTCCCAGATATGCCGCATTCAGGTACAATACCGACAGGAACAGTCCGAACTATGAAAATCTAATACAACTCGAAAGTAGCAGCCCATCAGATGAGCTGCTATTTTTCGAATTGAATTTAACGTACAAAAATTTTCGATATCCAAACTAACCCCTAATAACGACCACAGAGCAGAGCACAGGTTAACCCGCCGGCATACAAATCAGATGGTGGTTGAATTTCAGCCAGATTAATCCACCGCAGAAATGGTTCCAATTTCCTATACGTGAACAGGCATAGCAATGATCCTATTGAATTTTTTGAAAAATCAGTGGATCGCATTGGGCTATGCCTGTCTCGATTATTCTCCATTTTTCTGGAGATTCCTCAGGGCTGAAGCCCAGCCCTACGAAAACGTACAATAAGTAAAGATAGTTTTAAACTAATATTAATTTACACTTACAGGAATGGAGTACTCTCCTGAAGTAAAAGGCAATAGCGTACTGTTATTGCTTCCTACGATCTCAAGTACTGTATTTCCAACAGACACACCACTCAGATCGATGTTAATGGACGAAGTGTTAGGGTCGATGTTTACACTCAATATTTTTGCAATATTTTCATCATTGGAAATGACATTGCAGTAGTTCAGGCTGAGTTTTTGAATTCCAGATGGTGAATATACAATACCATCGAGTGTTAAATATTCAACAAATGTTTTAGTTATGGTTTCACCTATATTAAGAACAATTGACGGTGCATTATAATAGAATGCAAACTGCTCCAGACGACCATAAATGTAATTATATGAAAGAAACGCATCATTTTCAAATCTAAGCTTTAAAAGGTCATATTCATCAGGAGATGTCAGGAAGTTAAAACCTAGGTTTAGTGATGTAATATTAGGGTTGTTTAATACTGGCCGCGCAGTTGTAATCAATCCATTTAAAATATTCAATGACGTTAATGCAGGCATATCGGTAACAGCTGAAATGTCGCTAACATTACTATATTGCATAGTAAGTATTTCCAGATGCGTTAATGCTTTTAGTGGGGATATGTCTGATATTGTTGATGTGTTGGCGTCAAGTGAAATAAGTGAACTGCAACCGCTGATGAAATCAAGATTTGACAGCCCGCAGTTATTAACTTGTAATTCAGTAAGGTTAACCATGTTTGTTATAGGGGAAGGGTTGATAATACTATCAACAAAATGTAAAACCTTGATGCTGGGATTCTCAGTTATAGGTGTTATGTTATAGATTAAAGAATTCTGCGTTATAGCAAGATAATTTAATTTTTGTAGATCCTTTAAAGGTGTCACGTCATGAAACATAGAGCACCTTGACAAGGCAATATATTCAATGGCAATCATTGTCGATAAAAAGTCAATGCTTGTATATTTGCCATCCGAGGTGATTAAAGATTTTAAATTCACTAAATTTGCCAAAAATTGACTTTCGTTCGTATCGATAGCAAATTCTTCAGCTTTTAGGGTTTTCAGGGAAATTAACTGACCGATAATATTTGCTTTGGTGATCTGATTATTGCTGATGTCAAGTGCTTTAATATTTTTAAAGTTATTCAAAACAGATAAATCAAGGTGATCGGGTTCAGTTGCTTGAGTATTAACCGCAACCATTGTTAGCGTGATTAGGTTACTCAAAGATGCTAATGTTGTAATGTCTGAAATTACGTTATTTGAAATATCAAGTTCAGTGATAGTAACTAGGTTTGACAGAGGAGCTAAGCTATTAATGCTGTTGTGGCTAAAGTCTGCAATAGATAGGTTAATACAATATTGCATGCCGGTAAGATCGACAATACTTGCGTTGCTGGCATCAAGTAAGGTTACCATCGCTAAATCATCCGACGTAAGAGGTACATCTACAGCGATGCCCAACGTGTTATGCAAAACGATATTTAGATTAGTATCAGGTATGTCAACTACGGTATTTGAAATATTAGTGTTAATCATAATTAATTCCTTTGTGTTAATTTTAAATTGCGAAATGCAAATTAACCCTATACCTTTTTAAATAATATCTGTGAGCTAATTTTGCTCAAGGAATATTTTTTTTTGCCCAGTGGAAGCGAAGTTGAGATTTGCGACATTCCAGTCCTGTCCGCAACAGGTTGGTTTCGTATACCGATCGGATAATATGTCAGAAAGTAACTTAAATTAATTATTGATATGTATTAATTTGACATGCTTCGCAGAGATTTGTCTCATCTTCGTGGATCTCATAATAATTACAAATTGTTTATAAATGTAGCATTCGTTTTGTTTGTTATGGGCAGAAGGCACATGCCGACGGAGATTATGTCGAATAGAGCACATTATTAAATCTGTCGGACTGCCCGGCGAAGCCGGTTACGATCAAGTAATTTCGGCATTATATAAAGTAGATTTATTTCATAGCCGCCACGAAGTGCGCGGTGTGGGCTGCGCCCTGCGCGAGGGTACGTCGGGTCACTTGTGGTCCGAGGCGCTGTACTGTGAGTTTGGAATTACTGAGGCGATCGCACTAATGCTATGCCCGAAGGCGTAGCCGTAGGGTGGTTGCGCTGTCGCATTTGTCGCCGTTAGGCTGAGAGCACATCAATCTGACAGACGATTATATCTGGAAAAGCAGGCGGATAACGGCTTCCGGGCAGTTTCGTCGGCTGAGGTCAGCTAAAGTAGGAAGGTCACAAAACAACCTTAACGTACAATAATTTTCGATATCCAAACTGACCCCTGAACAGGACGCATGACCAGACGGTCTGAGTAAAGAAATTGCGTGTTGATTTGCTCGCCGCTCCATCTCAGGGATGCCAGCCTTTGTGAACATCTTAGGCGCTACAAAGTCTGCGCTGGCACAGGGTACCCTGAATTATGAACAATTTTTACTATTTTGCCTGGCCAACTGCAATGAAAGCCTTAAAGATTAATTCGGGTTTCCCAACCGACGCGTACGCTCCAGACGTGAACGCCCGGCTTCATCACCGGCATCGTTCAGCGCGTAGTTTTTCAGTGGTTTCTGCGGATAGAATAGAAACAATCAAGCCGCCCTCAGGCGGCTTTGCGAGACTCAGATATCGCCTTCCAGCGCATCCTGGATGGCATCTGCAAGCGTGGACACTTCCTGCGCCACATTACGCAAATCCATTTGGCTGCGAATGCCTGAGTTAGCGGTGGAAGCCGATACGGACGCTTTCGAGATATCTAATGCAGCCTGAACAGCCAGCAAACGCTTTCTGTTTTCAATCGCCTCAGCACCGGTCGCGTCATCAAGATCAAAATACCCTTCTAACATCGCTCTCTCCTTAAAAATGAAAAAACAGAAAATAAAACGTCTGGAGCAAGGGACTAAAAACCCCCGGCACATGCCAGGGTAACAGAAAGCTGGACCACCACCGAGGCCTCGAACCTCGTACACCAGAACATAAAATGTCATTTGCTCTTCCAGCTGAGCTAGTGGCGGATTGGGCTGTGGATACTCCCCCCGTCAGACGTGCATTACAAACCGAAGGCGTAAAAAGGCGCTTCAGTTCTTAAGTCTTAAGCTAAATCAACCGATGCTCAGTTTTACACCGATTTGTCGACAGTGGTATTTGAACCAGTGGTCAAAATACGCACTTTATCGCCAGGATTAAACGTCACACTGCCGTTGTAGCTCTGAATCACCTCAATAGTTTGCCCGGACTGGGTTTTGATAAACAAATCCACTTCCTGAGCATTGAGCTGTTCTGTCTGATGATGGCGTGATGCAGCAGCACCCGCGACAGCTCCACCGACAGTCATGGCCGTCTTTCCGTTTCCGTTGCCAAATTGATGCCCCACTACGCCACCGACCGCACCCGCCGCCAGCGTTCTTAACGGATGGTAACCCTGCTGGGTATGCGTAATGATTTTACTTTGCTGAACCGTGCCATATTCCACCAGCGTTTTGGTCC
This sequence comes from Pantoea sp. sgz302252, assembly GCF_047713085.1. NCBI lineage: Bacteria > Pseudomonadati > Pseudomonadota > Gammaproteobacteria > Enterobacterales > Erwiniaceae > Pantoea > Pantoea sp. sgz302252. The sequence goes on along the minus strand of NZ_JBLFJW010000025.1, from coordinate 791 downwards.
CGGCAAAACTGGCCTGACTTGTCAGCGCGAAAAAGCTTAAAGCAAGAAGTGTTGTTTTTTTCATCGCATCTACTCAGAACATATACAGAACGGTGATTTTGCCTGTCTCCTGACACTTACTTTAAGGTATTGATGCTAATGATGGATGCTTTGTTTACTTTTAAATAAAAAATGCTGAGAACAACGGATCAACGCGCAGGATTGTTTGATTTATTGAATGAGGGTGGGCAGCTCCCCCCCCCCTCATGCACCTAAATAGCTGCGCCGAATAGTAGATCACTTAAAGGGAACTCAGCCCGGATTGTGCGATCTGATCAATCGCCAAACCAACCAAAATCACCAACCGGACTGAGCAATGCCGATCATAGTACCCATCCCCCGAAATGAACGACGTCAGATGCAGAAAATTATCCATAAAACACCCGATAAAAATTACGCCCGCAGGCTCACCGCAATGCTCATGTTGCATCGCGGTGACCGTGTCAGCGATGTTGCCAGAACGCTCTGCTGCGCCCGCTCATCCATCGGTCGCTGGATTAACTGGTTTACGATTTCGGGTGTCGAAGGTCTCAAATCATTGCCTGCCGGGCGTTCCCGACGCTGGCCCTTTGAGCATATCTGCACGTTGTTACGTGAACTGATAAAGCATTCTCCCGGTGATTTCGGTTATCAGCGCTCGCGCTGGAGCACAGAACTTCTGGCGATAAAAATCAATGAGATAACAGGATGTCGGTTGCATGCGGGAACCCTTCGTCGCTGGTTACCCATCGCCGGGATAGTATGGCGCAGGG
>NZ_JBLFJW010000024.1:0-92724 GCF_047713085.1 Pantoea sp. sgz302252 | reverse complement strand
ATTAGCTGATAACTTTAGCAACAACGCCCGCGCCAACGGTACGGCCGCCTTCACGGATTGCGAAACGCAGACCGTCATCCATCGCGATTGGGTGGATCAGGGTAACAACCATTTTGATGTTGTCGCCTGGCATGACCATCTCTACGCCTTCTGGCAGTTCGATGGTACCGGTCACGTCAGTTGTACGGAAGTAGAACTGTGGACGGTAGCCTTTGAAGAACGGAGTATGACGGCCGCCTTCGTCTTTGGACAGGATGTACACTTCAGATTCGAACTTGGTGTGTGGCTTGATTGAGCCTGGCTTCGCCAGTACCTGACCACGTTCGATTTCTTCACGTTTGATACCACGCAGCAGAACACCAACGTTCTCACCAGCACGGCCTTCGTCCAGCAGTTTGCGGAACATTTCAACGCCAGTACAGGTCGTTTTCGCGGTTTCTTTGATACCCACGATTTCTACTTCTTCGCCAACTTTAACGATACCGCGCTCTACACGACCGGTAACTACAGTACCACGGCCGGAGATGGAGAATACGTCTTCGATTGGCAGCAGGAACGGCTTGTCAATCGCACGCTCTGGTTCCGGGATGTAAGAATCCAGGAAGCCAGCCAGTTCGATGATTTTCGCTTCCCACTCTGCTTCGCCTTCCAGCGCTTTCAGCGCAGAACCACGAACGATCGGAGTGTCGTCACCTGGGAAATCGTACTGAGACAGAAGTTCACGAACTTCCATTTCTACCAGTTCCAGCAGCTCTTCGTCATCAACCATGTCGCATTTGTTCAGGAACACGATGATGAACGGAACGCCTACCTGGCGACCCAGCAGGATGTGCTCACGAGTCTGAGGCATAGGGCCGTCAGTCGCAGCAACAACCAGGATCGCGCCATCCATCTGAGCCGCACCGGTGATCATGTTTTTAACATAGTCGGCGTGGCCCGGGCAGTCTACGTGTGCGTAGTGGCGGGACGGGGTGTCATATTCAACGTGAGAGGTGTTGATGGTGATACCACGAGCTTTTTCTTCTGGTGCGTTATCGATCTGGTCGAATGCACGAGCAGAACCACCGTAGGTTTTAGCCAGTACGGTAGTGATCGCAGCGGTCAGGGTAGTTTTACCATGGTCAACGTGGCCGATAGTACCAACGTTAACGTGCGGTTTTGTACGTTCAAATTTTTCTTTAGACACGGCTATATTCCTTACTATAGTGCTCTCCCCTTCTGGAGAGAGCACGGGACATTAGTTTTTAACTATGGCTTATTTGCCACGAGCTTCGATAACGGCCTGAGCAACGTTGTTCGGCGCATCATCATACTTCAGGAATTCCATAGTGTATGATGCACGACCTTTGGTCAGAGAACGCAGCTGAGTGGCATATCCGAACATTTCAGACAGCGGAACTTCCGCGTGGATCTTAACGCCAGTCACATCAGATTCCTGACCACGCAGCATACCGCGGCGACGGCTCAAGTCACCGATAACGTCACCGGTGTTCTCTTCCGGAGTCTCTACTTCAACCTTCATGATAGGCTCAAGCAGAACGGGTTTCGCTTTCTTAAAGCCATCTTTGAAGGCGATAGAAGCAGCCAGTTTAAACGCCAGTTCAGAGGAGTCAACGTCATGGTAAGAACCGAAGTGCAGACGCACGCCGAGATCAACTACCGGGTAACCAGCCAGAGGACCGGCCTTCAGCTGCTCCTGGATACCTTTATCAACGGCAGGGATGTATTCGCCAGGAATTACACCACCTTTGATGTCGTTGATGAACTCATAACCTTTCGGATTTGAGCCCGGCTCCAGCGGGTACATGTCGATAACAACATGACCGTACTGGCCGCGACCACCAGACTGCTTGGCGTGTTTACCTTCGATATCGGTAACTTTCGCGCGAATCGCTTCACGGTAAGCAACCTGAGGTTTACCGACGTTCGCTTCAACGTTGAATTCACGCTTCATACGGTCAACGATGATGTCGAGGTGCAGTTCACCCATACCGGCGATGATGGTCTGGTTAGACTCTTCGTCAGTCCATACGCGGAATGACGGATCTTCTTTCGCCAGACGACCCAGAGCCAGACCCATTTTTTCCTGGTCAGCTTTGGTTTTCGGTTCTACAGCGATAGAAATTACCGGCTCAGGGAATTCCATACGCTCCAGAATGATCACGTGGTCTGGGTCACAGATGGTGTCACCTGTAGTCACGTCTTTCAGGCCGATTGCTGCTGCAATGTCGCCCGCGCGAACTTCTTTGATCTCTTCACGTTTGTTAGCATGCATCTGAACGATACGACCAAAACGCTCACGAGCGGATTTCACCGGGTTATATACGGTATCACCGGAGTTAACCACACCAGAGTAAACGCGGAAGAAGGTCAGGTTACCTACAAACGGGTCGGTAGCAATTTTGAATGCCAGAGCAGCAAACGGCTCTTCATCGCTAGCGTGACGCTCAGATGGCGTGTCTTTACCGTCATCCAGCATACCGTTGATCGCAGGAACGTCAGTAGGTGCTGGCAGGTAATCGATTACCGCATCCAGCATCGCCTGAACACCTTTGTTCTTGAACGCAGAACCACAGGTTACCAGAATGATTTCGTTGTTCAGCACGCGCTGACGCAGAGCTTTCTTGATTTCTTCCTCAGTCAGCTCTTCGCCGCCCAGGTATTTTTCCATCAGCTCTTCAGACGCTTCCGCAGCGGATTCGATCAGGTTCTGGTGCCATTCGTCAGCCAGGTCCTGCATATCAGCTGGGATATCTTCGTATTCGAAGGTCACGCCCTGATCAGCATCGTTCCAGTTGATGGCTTTCATTTTCACCAGGTCGATAACACCGGTGAAACCTTCTTCAGCACCAATCGCCAGCTGCAGCGGAACAGGGTTCGCGCCCAGACGGGATTTGATCTGACCAACAACTTTCAGGAAGTTAGCACCCATACGGTCCATTTTGTTAACGAACGCGATGCGTGGAACTTTGTATTTGTTAGCCTGACGCCATACGGTTTCAGACTGTGGCTGAACACCACCAACTGCGCAGTAAACCATTACCGCACCGTCAAGAACACGCATGGAACGTTCTACTTCGATGGTGAAGTCAACGTGGCCCGGGGTGTCGATGATGTTTACGCGATGCGGTTCATACTGCTTCGCCATACCAGACCAGAATGCAGTCGTTGCTGCGGAGGTAATGGTGATACCACGCTCCTGCTCCTGCTCCATCCAGTCCATGGTTGCGGCGCCGTCATGAACTTCACCGATTTTGTGGTTTACACCGGTGTAGAACAGAATACGTTCGGTAGTCGTGGTTTTACCGGCGTCGATGTGCGCACTGATACCGATGTTACGGTAGCGTGCGATGGGTGTTGTACGAGCCATTTGATTCCTCGTTTGTTTCTATAGACGTTCAGATTAAGTAACCCAGAGCGGGCGGCTTACCTGAAGCGCCCGCCTGGTGACTAACACGCCGAAGGGATTACCAACGGTAGTGAGCGAACGCCTTGTTGGCTTCTGCCATACGGTGAACGTCTTCACGTTTCTTAACTGCAGTACCTTTGTTGTCTGCAGCGTCAGTGAGTTCGTTCGCCAGACGCAGGGCCATAGATTTATCACCGCGTTTACGAGCAGCTTCAACGATCCAACGCATTGCCAGGGCATTACGACGAACCGGACGGACTTCAACTGGAACCTGATAAGTAGAACCACCTACACGGCGGGACTTAACTTCGACAGTCGGACGAACATTGTCCAGAGCGACTTCGAATGCTTCCAGTTCATTTTTACCAGAACGCTGAGCCAGGGTCTCCAGCGCGCTGTATACGATTGCTTCAGCAGTAGATTTTTTACCATCTACCATCAGGATATTGACAAATTTAGCCAGCAGCTCTGATCCGAACTTAGGATCCGGCAGAATTTTACGCTGACCAATGACGCGACGACGTGGCATGGGAATACTCCGTTGTTAATTCAGGATTGTCCAAAACTCAAAGAGTTTAGATTGACATTAATTTAAAACGTTTGGCCTTACTTAACGGAATCCATTAAGCCTTAGGACGCTTCACGCCATACTTGGAGCGAGCTTGCTTACGGTCTTTAACGCCGGAGCAGTCAAGCGCACCACGAACGGTGTGGTAACGAACACCCGGGAGGTCTTTAACACGACCGCCACGGATCAGGATCACGGAGTGCTCCTGCAGGTTGTGACCTTCACCGCCGATGTAGGAGGTGACTTCGAAACCGTTAGTCAGACGCACACGGCAAACTTTACGCAGTGCGGAGTTCGGTTTCTTAGGAGTGGTGGTATATACACGAGTACATACGCCACGTTTCTGCGGGCAGGCTTCCAGCGCAGGCACGTTGCTTTTTGCAACTTTGCGTGAGCGTGGTTTGCGAACCAGCTGATTAACTGTTGCCATTAAATAGCTCCTGGTTTTAGCTTTTGCTTCGTAAACACGTAATAAATCGCCTCATATAATATGAGGACGCGAAATTTTAGGGCCACGCCGAAAAGGTGTCAAGAAATATACAACGATCTCTGCACTACCAGGCAAGTTGCCCGTCGTGTTTGACCGCTAGTCTGACGAAGTCAGTATAGCTAACCCTGACGACACTGCTCGAAATTTGACCACCAAGGCCACGAGCGTCAATGTCTTCCTGCAGCGCATACAGGGTTATGGGGGCTTCATTAAGAAGATCAAGGAAGCGGCTGCCTTCCAGCGCCGCAATCACCCCGTCGGAGAGCAGCAGTAAATCATCCCCTTCGGCCGTGAGTCGCAGAAAGGCACTGATATCATGCTGCCAGGGAGAGTGGCTTAGCGTGTGCAGCATCGTCACCTCAGAAACGTAAAATCACATCGTATCCCTCAAGCTTCTGGCGCAACGCTATTGGCTCCAGAATCTCAGGTTCGATAATAAAGGAAGGTGAGCTCAGCCCGCGCTCGCGCAGCGAAGCACCGCATACCCAACTCTCTTCGATGTCATACAGCGCCATCAATTTAAAAGCAGGCAGATAATCTCGGGCCAGAATAGTCGCAGGTTTTTGATCACTGAGAAGCTGGAAAACCCCGTCACCGATAAAAAACACGCCAATGTCTTCCGTCAATGCTGAAGTTGCGAGCAGCGCATCAAGCCCTTCCCTGCCGGAAGCACTTCCGTGCGGAGCGGTCGAAAACACAAAAGCCACACGTTTCATCAGAACTGCACCATTCTGTCGCAGGTTAACGAGGCTTCAGCCAGCGCGCCTAATCCACTCAAGTTGAAACCGGGTTGAAGGTTGGCCCCCGCTAACCCAAGCTGTTTGGCTTCGGTTTCATCCGTCACGCCACGGCGCAATGCCGCAGCGACACAAATGTGAAGCGCTACACCCTGCTGCTCATGCAGTGTCTGCCACGCACGGACCAGATCAAATTCATCACTGGCCGGCGCGCTCAACTGGTTGGCGTTATACACACCTTCACGGTAGAAGAAGATACTGGAGAGCTCATGCCCTTCAGCCAGCACCGCCTGCGCAAATTGCAGGGCACTGCTGGCCTGTTGGGTGCCATACGCAGGCCCCGTAACCATCAGGGCAAAACGCATTACTTTTCCTGCCCCTGGAAATCGCCGCTCTTAAACTGGCGAATATAGAGGTAAACGGTGTGTTTGGAGATGTTGAGACGATCGGCCACCTGGTTGATTGCGTCTTTGATATCGAAGATCCCTTTTTCATAAAGGTTAAGGACGATCTGACGATTTTTGGCGTTGTTGGAAACGTTACGATCGGCGTTGACCTCTTCGATGGTGAATTCCAGCGTCTGGGTCACCAGGTCTTCGACAGAAGATGCAAAGTTCACCTGAGAGTTCACTTCAGGCGTTTCAGGCGGAATAAAGGTGCTCATGATTTGCGAGAACGGCACATCAAGGTTCATGTTGATGCACAGCAGCCCAATCACACGCTGGTCACGGTTACGGATAGCAATCGTCACCGACTTCATCAGCACGCCGCTTTTGGCGCGAGTGAAATAGCATTTGGATACGCTGCTGTCCGCCCCGGTCATATCATGGAGCATACGCAACGCCAGGTCGGTTATCGGCGAGCCGATTTGACGACCTGTGTGTTCACCGTTGGCAATACGAATGGCGGAACATTTGAGATCCTGCAGGGAGTGCAGCACGATTTCGCAATGGGAGCCAATGAGCATCGCTAACCCGTCCACTACCGCTTCGTAAGATTTCAGAATGTCGAAATCGGTCTGGTCAAAAGGACGTTGATCCAGCAAATCAAGTTCACTGGTTTCGTTGGTTAAAAGCGACCTGGACATGAAAAAAAGCACTCCTTTTCAGGAGCCTGTCGTTAGGTTGTCAGGGCAGGCTCATTATCATCATCAAAAATAAGGCATCTAAAGTAATACGCGCCTCAGGCACTTTCCAGTGTTTATTATACTCGTCATACATCAAGTTGCCTGTGCGTGGGCGACAACACAAACTTTATTGCGCCCAATAAAAAACCGCCGCCCTTACGGACGGCGGTTTTCATCACACTTATTTCTTGCTGGACCCAGCAGCCGCTTTGTCGCCTGCAGCCGGTGCCGCGGCATCCGCTTTCGGTGCTGGTTTGATATCCAGCAGCTCTACGTCAAACACCAGCGTAGAGTTAGCAGGGATACCCGGAACGCCCGTTTTGCCGTAAGCCAGGTCTGGTGGAATGACCAGCTTGATTTTGCCGCCTTTCTTGACGTTTTTCAGGCCTTCAGTCCAGCCTGGGATCACGCCGTCCAGACGGAAGGACAGTGGCTCACCACGGGTGTAAGAGTTATCAAACTCTTTACCGTCAATCAGCGTACCTTTGTAGTTCACGACCACAGTGTCGCTGTCTTTCGGCGCATCGCCGGTACCTTCTTTCTCTACTTTGTACAGCAGGCCAGTCGAAGAGGTTTTCACGCCTTTCTCTTTGGCGAAGGTGTCACGGAAGGCTTTGCCTTTCGCTTCGTTATCCGTCGCGTCTTTTTCCATTTTCTGCTGAGCAGAGGTTTTCACGCGAGTTTCGAATGCCTGCAGGGTCTGTTCAATTTCCTGATCAGAGAGTTTGCTCTTATCAGCAAACGCGTCCTGAACACCGGTGATCAACTGTGCTTTGTCCAGTTTGATGCCCAGCTTTTCCTGCTCTTTCAGGGAGTTTTCCATGTAACGACCCAGCGATGCACCCAGTGCATAGGCAGATTGCTGGTCGTCGTTTTTGAATGCAGCGTTCAGGCCAGCAGGTGCAGCTTTAGCTGCATCAGCCGCCGCCGGAGCAGCTTTCGCGGCAGCAGCATCGGCAGCGAAGGTCAGTGGAGCATTCAGGGCAACGGCCATCGTTGTCGCCAGAAGCGTTACTTTAAACAGTGATTTCATCCATCTCTCCAGGGACGGGGCATCTTTCTCACCCCGGGGTTTACGTAAATGAGTTGTCTACTATAAAGCGTCACAGAAGAAATCTATATATGGACACTCTGTAATCTCGGATCTTTTCAGACTCTTTTTGTGTAAATAAGTTTCGTCATTCGGGTTATTGGCTGCACAACAGGGAAAAGTCCCGTAAAATCCGCGCGAATTGATTAAAGAGGTGATTCATGAGCGAGACAACACTCGAAGCGCGCCTGGAAGAGCTGGAAAGCCGACTGGCCTTTCAGGAGATCACCATTGAAGATCTCAACCGGACAGTCACCGCGCACGAAATTGAAATGGCAAAGATGCGAGACAATATGCGTCTGATGGTCGAAAAACTGAAAGCCAGCCAGCCTTCCCACATTGCCTCACAGGCAGAAGAGACGCCCCCCCCTCATTATTGAGGCGTGAAAAAAGCGGGTTTCCCCGCTTTTTTCCTTTAATGCGCAAGCCCAAAAGCAAAACGCATTAGTGGCAACCGCAGCCGCCGTTACCACCGCAACCGCCTTTACCGTGCTCGTGGTCGCCATGATCGTGACCGTGGCCGCCGCAGCAACCGTCGTGATCGTGGTGATGGTCGTGTGCACCGTGAACGTGGCCGTGAGCCAGTTCTTCTTCGGTGGCTTCACGCATCGCGACAACTTCAACGTGGAATTTCAGGTTCTGACCAGCCAGCATGTGGTTGCCATCAACAACGACGTGGTCATCTTCCACTTCGGTGATTTCTACCGGGACCGGACCCTGGTCGGTTTCAGCCAGGAAACGCATACCCACCTGCAGCTCGTCAACGCCCATGAAGACGTCTTTCGGTACGCGCTGAACCAGGTTTTCATCATACTGACCGTAAGCGTCGTTCGCGCCCACCTCAACGTCAAACTTGTCGCCTGTTTCGTGACCTTCCAGCGCTTTTTCAAGGCCAGAGATCAGGGAACCGTGACCATGCAGGTAGTCGAGCGGCGCGCTTACCGGAGACTCATCAACCAACACACCGTCTTCTGTACGTACCTGATAGGCCAGGCTGACCACCAGGTCTTTTGCTACTTTCATGATATCTCCTGAGCATGGGAAGAATAGTGGCGCAGATTGTAGCGGAATTCTGCACCCGTGTACCCCTTAGCTTAAAAAAAGACAGCGGAGATCGCTACTCGGGATGAAAAATGCCAATCACTTGCTCATCTTTGCGGACGTGCTCACGAGCTTGTTTGTCCGCCTCGCGCATCTGGTGCCCGCACTTAACACACTCAACAATATCGACATTATTTTCACGCCACATCGCCATTGAATCCTGCGCCTGGCATGCCGGGCATGTTGCCCCGGCGATAAAACGTTTACGGATTGCCATTGTTCACCTTCTATTCAAATTCGTCCCAGCCGTCCAGCTGGCGTCGTTCTTGTTGCATTTCACGCTGGAAAATCTCTTCCAGTTCGCGTCGGGCTTCCCGCACGCGAGAAATTTGCTGCGTATCCGTGTGCACAGGCATCAGCTCACGCAACATGCGCATATCCAGACGACGGAAATGAAGCTGCGCGCGCTGCGCCTGATGAGGATGCATCCCTAGCGTAATTAGCGCCTTGCGTCCCAATTCCAGCGCACTGGAAAACGTCTCGCGCGAGAATTGTTTCACACCTGCCTGCAGTAGTTCGTGAGCTTCCACACGCCCGCGAGCACGGGCAAGAATATGCAGATGAGGGAAATGCTGTTGGCAGATTTCCACCAGCTTCATGGTGTCTTCCGGCGCATTACAGGTGATGACTATGGATTGCGCTTCTTCTGCACCAGCGGACCGCAGCAGCTCAATTTGTGTCGCGTCACCGTAGTAAACCTTATAGCCATATTTACGCATCAGGTTCACCGCGCTGATGTCGCGTTCAAGCACGGTTATCCGCATTTTATTGGCCATCAGCAAGCGCCCGATTACCTGACCAAAGCGCCCGAAGCCAATAACAATAACCTGCGGCTTATCATCTTCAACCCACGGCGCTTCGTCTTCTTCTTCCGGGCCATTGAAACGGCGAGACAGCAGCTTATCGACAACTTTCATCACCAGCGGCGTGGTCATCATCGACAGCGTGACGGTCACCAGCAGCAACGCCATTTGATCGTGCTGGAACAGGCGCTGCGAAGAGGCCGTTGAAAACAGCACGAACGCAAACTCCCCGCCCTGACTCAATACGCCAGCAAACTGCATGCGCTCTGAACTTCGCAAACCATAAACCCGCGCAATGACATACAGCACCAACGATTTCACCGCCACCAGGATAATCACGCTGCCAATAACCCACAGCAAATGGGTGTAGAGGACGCCCAGGTTCAGCGCCATGCCAACGGAAATAAAGAACAACCCGAGCAGTAAACCTTTAAACGGCTCAATGGCGATTTCGAGCTCATGCCGGTATTCACTTTCGGCCAGCAGTACACCCGCGATAAACGTGCCGAGCGCCATCGACAAGCCCAGCGCATCCATAAATAACGCCGAGCCCAGCACCAGCAACAGCGTGGCCGCAGTAAACACTTCGCGCACGCCGGAACCGGCAATAAAGCGAAAAACCGGACGCAGCAAATAACGCCCGCCAATCAGCACTCCGGCAAACGCCAACACTTTCAGGCCGATTTTGATCCAGTCAGGATGCTCATCGCCCGATCCTGCCAGAAGCGGTATCAGCGCCAGCGCGGGGATCACCGCCAAATCCTGGAACAGCAATACCGAGAAGCCGAGCTGCCCGGCCTCATTGCGATTCATCCCTTTTTCGCGCATCAGTTGCAGTGCCATCGCCGTGGATGACATTGCCAGACCAATACCGCCGATCACCGCCGCCTGCCACGAGAAATTGGTCAGCATTAACAAACCGGTCAGGATTGCCGCGCTAAGCAGCACCTGCGCAGCACCCACACCAAAGATGGAACGCCGCAGTTGCCAGAGCTTCGACGGATTCAGCTCCAGCCCGATGATAAACATCAGGAACACGACGCCTAATTCGGAGAAGTGCAGAATTTCATCCACATCGCTGATGAACCCTAAGCCCCATGGGCCAATCGCAATGCCAGCCAGCAGATACCCCAGCACCGGGCCAATGCCCAAACGCGATGCCAAAGGCACTGCTGCAACGGCCGCGAAGAGAAACAGCACGCCCGCCAGCAGTAAATCCGATCCTTCCATCAGCGACCTCCCGGAGCAATGGGGTTTGCCAGCCATTCGCCATAAGCTCTGGCGTGGCTGGCCAGTTCTTCAGGAGGCTGGCGACGAGCCCAGTAAACAATGATCGGATTCATCCAGTGCATGCGACACATCGCGGACGTCAGTTCAAAAGGCCGCAAAATATCGCTCATCGAATAGCGATTCAGGGAGTCGTGACGATAAGCACTCTCCGGCTCACCGGTGGTGATGACGCTTCGCCAGTACTTTCCCGCCAGTTGGTTTCCGCCCGGGCCACTGGCAAAGCCACGACTCAGCACACGGTCAAGCCACTCTTTTAGAAGAGCAGGACAGCTGTAAGTATAAAGTGGATGCTGGAACACAATCACATCGTGCTCCTGCAACAATTTTTGCTCGCGTGGAATGTCGATAAAGAAATCGGGATAGTGTGCGTACAAATCGCGCACGGTAACATTTTCAAGCTGTTGTGCCGGCTTAAGCAAAACCCGGTTCGCCACCGAGTCCTGAGATTCCGGATGGGCATACAGCAGCAACACTTTTGCTGTCTCTGACATCATTCCCCTCCCGGCCAATGGGCAGGCCTCATTTCATGCCTGCGCCTGAATACTTTTGTCTGGCGTTGTTGTTTTGGGCTACCATTGCCGCCCGGTGTCGCGATGCGTCACCACACTACATTATCATAATGACAATTTAACATAGTCAGAACATACGGCGCCTTATGATTGTTTTCTCCTCGCTACAAATTCGTCGCGGCGTGCGTGTCCTGTTGGACAACGCCACAGCCACTATTAACCCTGGGCAAAAAGTCGGTCTGGTGGGAAAGAACGGCTGCGGCAAATCCACGCTGCTGTCGCTATTAAAGAACGAGATTAGCGCCGATGGCGGGAGTTTCACTTATCCGGGCAACTGGCAACTGGCGTGGGTGAATCAGGAAACCCCTGCCCTGCCACAGCCTGCGCTCGACTATGTTATTGATGGCGACCGCGAATATCGCCAGCTTGAAGCAGAACTGAACGCCGCAAATGAGCGCAACGACGGTCATGCTATCGCGACAGTGCATGGCAAGCTTGATGCTATCGATGCGTGGACCATCCGTTCTCGCGCATCCAGCCTGCTGCACGGTCTGGGTTTCAGCAATGAGCAATTGGAGCGCCCTACCAGTGATTTCTCGGGTGGCTGGCGTATGCGCCTCAACCTTGCGCAGGCACTGATTTGCCGTTCCGACCTGCTGCTGCTCGATGAACCGACTAACCACCTCGATCTTGACGCCGTTATCTGGCTGGAGAAGTGGCTGAAGAGCTATCAGGGCACGCTGATCCTGATTTCCCATGACCGCGATTTCCTTGATCCGGTGGTGGGCAAAATTATTCATATCGAACAGCAGTCGATGTTCGAGTACACCGGCAATTACTCTTCTTTTGAGATCCAGCGCGCGACGCGCCTGTCTCAGCAGCAGTCGATGTATGAAAGCCAGCAGCAGAAAGTGGCACATTTGCAGAGCTTTATTGACCGCTTTAAAGCGAAAGCGTCGAAAGCCAAACAGGCCCAGAGCCGCGTGAAAATGCTGGAACGTATGGAGCTGATTGCTCCGGCGCATGTCGATAACCCGTTCCACTTTAGCTTCCGCGAGCCAGAGAGCCTGCCCAATCCGCTGCTGAAGATGGAAAAGGTCAGTGCCGGTTACGGCGACCGCACCATTCTCGACTCCATCAAACTCAACCTGGTCCCGGGTTCGCGTATTGGTTTACTCGGTCGAAACGGTGCGGGTAAATCCACGCTGATCAAACTGTTGGCTGGTGAACTGGCCCCGCAAAGCGGTGAAATCGGTCTGGCGAAAGGCATCAAGCTCGGTTACTTCGCCCAGCATCAGCTCGAATTTTTACGCGCCGATGAGTCACCGCTTCAACATCTGGTCAGGCTGGCGCCGCAAGTGCTGGAACAGCAACTGCGCGATTACCTCGGTGGTTTTGGTTTCCAGGGCGATAAAGTGAGCGAAGAGACTCGCCGTTTCTCTGGAGGCGAGAAAGCCCGTCTGGTGCTGGCGTTAATCGTCTGGCAGCGCCCTAACCTGCTGCTGCTCGATGAACCGACCAACCACCTGGATCTCGACATGCGTCAGGCCCTGACCGAAGCACTGATTGAGTTTGAAGGCGCGCTGGTCGTGGTGTCGCACGACCGCCACCTGCTGCGTTCGACTACCGATGACCTCTATCTGGTGCATGATGCGAAAGTGGAACCTTTCGATGGCGATCTGGAAGATTATCAGCAGTGGCTGACTGACATTCAGAAGCAGGAAAGCCAGCCTGACGAAGCCCCAAAAGACAACGCCAACAGCGCCCAGGCGCGAAAAGATCAGAAACGTCGCGAAGCAGAGTTACGCACGCTGACCCAGCCGCTGCGCAAAGAGATAGCCCGTCTGGAAAAAGAGATGGAAAAACTCAATGCAAAACTCGCCGCCGCTGAAGAAAAACTGAGTGACAGCGAACTGTATGATCAGGCTCGTAAAGCAGAACTGACGGAGTGCCTGCAACAGCAGGCCAGCGCAAAATCCGGGCTGGAAGAGTGCGAAATGGCCTGGCTGGACGCCCATGAACAACTGGAAAAAATGCTCCAGGAAGACTAAATAAGTTCAACAAAAGCCTACCGCGCCTCGATTTCATAAGCATGAAACTGAGGTGGCGGTATAGTAGACAGGATTTTCATCACAACAGCGTAACAGTATGGCCCAGATCACCCCTGTAGAATTTGAAGTCCCACCCGAAGAGAACGACACTTTTGTGCCGATGAAAGGCGTACGCAACTGCCACCTGCAGACCATGCTGCCGCGCCTGATCCGCCGCAAAGTGCTGTTCACGCCGCACTGGCAGCGCCTGGAACTTCCGGATGGTGATTTTGTCGATCTGGCCTGGAGTGAAAATCCGAATCAGGCGCGTCACAAACCGCGTCTGGTCGTGTTTCACGGCCTTGAAGGCAGCCTTTACAGCCCTTATGCTCATGGCCTGATCCATGCGGCACAACAGCACGGCTGGCTTGGTGTGGTGATGCATTTTCGCGGTTGCAGCGGCGAACCGAACCGTAACGATCGTATTTACCATTCCGGTGAGACCGAAGATGGCACCTGGTTCCTCTCCTGGCTGAAGCGTGAATTTGGCGAAGTGCCTACGGCGGCGGTCGGCTACTCGCTGGGCGGCAACATGCTCGGCTGCCTGCTGGCCAAAGAAGGCGACGCGACGCCGCTTGATGCCGCAGTGATCGTTTCCGCGCCGTTTATGCTCGAAGCTTGCAGCTACCACATGGACAAAGGCTTTTCCCGTGTTTATCAGCGCTACCTGCTGAATCTGCTGAAGGCCAATGCCTCACGCAAGCTGAAGGCTTATCCTGGCACGCTGCCGGTCGATCTTAAGCGTTTGAAAAGCGTTCGCCGTATCCGCGAGTTTGACGATTTGATTACGTCGAAAATTCACGGGTTCGCCGATGCCATCGACTATTACCGCCAGTGCAGCGCCATGCCTGTACTGAGCCAGATAACCAAACCGACGCTGATTATTCACGCCAAAGACGATCCCTTTATGGATCACCACTCCATTCCCGCGCAGGAAGAGCTGCCGAAAAATATCCAGTATCAGCTCACCGAATACGGCGGGCATGTTGGCTTTGTCGGCGGCACGCTGCGTCATCCCGAAATGTGGCTGGAAAAACGCATTCCAGACTGGCTAACCCGTTTTCTTGGAGCTATCGCATGATCATTCCCTGGCAGGATCTGGCTCCCGAAACGCTGGAAAACCTGATAGAAAGCTTTGTGTTGCGCGAAGGCACCGATTATGGTGAACATGAACGTTCGCTCGAAGATAAAGTCGCCGACGTCAAACAGCAATTGCAAAGCGGGGAAGTCGTTTTGGTGTGGTCCGAACTGCACGAGACCGTCAACCTGATGACCCGCACTCAATTTCGCGGCTGACTCTACTCATTACCACTGCTTACCCAGGGAGTCGTTATGTCTGCCAAATACCCGGTGATTGCCGTGACCGGCTCCAGCGGCGCGGGGACCACCACCACCAGCCTCGCCTTTCGTAAGATCTTTGCTCAGCTCAATTTAAACGCCGCCGAAGTCGAAGGGGACAGCTTTCATCGCTACACCCGCCCTGAAATGGACATGGCAATCCGTAAAGCACGCGACATGGGCCGCCATATCAGTTATTTCGGCCCGGATGCCAACGACTTCGGTTTGCTTGAACAGACGTTTATCACCTATGGCCAAAGTGGCAGCGGGCAGTCGCGCAAATATCTGCATACCTATGATGAAGCCGTGCCGTGGAATCAGGTGCCAGGCACTTTCACGCCCTGGCAACCGCTGCCGGAACCCACCGACGTGCTGTTCTACGAAGGGTTACACGGGGGCGTAGTGACGCCTCAGCATGATGTGGCAAAGCATGTTGATTTGCTGGTTGGCGTAGTCCCGATTGTGAACCTGGAATGGATTCAGAAGCTTACGCGTGACACCAGTGAGCGTGGGCATTCTCGTGAAGCGGTGATGGATTCCGTGGTTCGTTCCATGGAGGATTACATCAACTTCATCACGCCGCAGTTCTCACGCACGCATATCAACTTCCAGCGCGTGCCCACGGTAGACACCTCTAACCCGTTTGCCGCTAAAGGCATTCCGTCGCTGGATGAAAGCTTTGTGGTTATCCATTTCCAGAATCTGGGCGACATCGATTTCCCCTGGCTGCTGGCGATGCTGCAAGGTTCGTTCATTTCACACATGAACACGCTGGTTGTGCCGGGAGGGAAAATGGGGCTGGCGATGGAGTTGATCATGACACCGCTGGTTGAGCGGTTAATGGATAGCAGAAGGTAAACTGCAAAACCTTCTCTTGCGAGAAGGTTTTTAGTGTTTGCTCCCTCGCCCCGTGGGAGAGGGTTGGGGAGAGGGCATCAGGCCGCACACATTTAAGCCTCAACCACCTCAAACGAATGGGTGATCTTCGCGGCTTTCTCAAGCATCAGCGCCACAGAGCAGTACTTTTCTGCTGACAAATCCACCGCGCGAGAGACCGCCGCTTCTTTCAGATCTTTGCCCGTCACGATGAAGTGCAGATTAATGTGCGTAAACATACGTGGCGCTTCTTCACGACGCTCGGAGGTGAGCTTCACTTCGCAGTCTTTCACGTCATGACGCCCTTTCTGCAAAATCGACACCACGTCGATAGCGCTGCAACCCCCAGCCGCCATCAGCACCATTTCCATCGGGCTCGGTGCTTTGTCTCCAGAGTTACCGTCCATCAAAATTTGGTGGCCAGAAGCAGACTCGCCCAGGAAGGTTAAACCCTCAACCCATTTCACACGTGCTTGCATAATTTTTAACTCCGAAGTTGCCATTTTCCTCTCAGATTACGCGCACATAACAAAACTCGCAACGGAAGGAGATGTGCGTCATGCTGAAGCGAGACACCAGGAGACACGCAGCAAAAGCTATGCTAAAACAGTCGGGATGCTACAGTCATGCAGTGAAGTGCTGTGTGCACGCAGAGGACACCACATTACAGGCTGCTGCATAATTCGACAGCCGACTTCCCAGGCACAGGGAAGGATACGATTGCAAAGCCAGCGGCAGTATCGTGTCTGCCACTGGAGACAGCTTATAACAGAGGATAACCGCGCATGGTGCTTGGCAAACCGCAAACAGACCCTACCCTTGAATGGTTCTTGTCTCATTGCCACATTCATAAGTACCCATCGAAGAGCACGCTGATTCACCAGGGTGAAAAAGCAGAAACGCTTTACTACATCGTGAAAGGCTCAGTTGCTGTACTGATCAAGGACGAAGAGGGGAAAGAGATGATCCTCTCTTACCTCAACCAGGGCGATTTCATTGGTGAGCTTGGTCTCTTCGAAGAAGGTCAGGAGCGTAGTGCCTGGGTTCGGGCAAAAACCGCTTGTGAAGTGGCCGAAATTTCCTACAAAAAATTCCGTCAGCTTATCCAGGTTAATCCAGATATTCTGATGCGCCTTTCCTCGCAGATGGCTCGTCGTCTGCAGGTCACTTCTGAGAAAGTGGGCAACCTTGCATTCCTCGACGTGACCGGCCGTATCGCGCAGACGCTGCTGAACCTGGCGAAACAACCTGACGCCATGACTCACCCGGACGGTATGCAAATTAAAATTACCCGTCAGGAAATCGGGCAGATCGTGGGTTGTTCCCGTGAAACCGTTGGCCGTATTCTGAAAATGCTGGAAGATCAGAACCTGATCTCCGCCCACGGTAAGACCATCGTCGTTTACGGCACCCGCTAAGCTCGTTAAATGGCGTATTGTTCGCGCAATACGCCATTTTTGTCTCTACCGCTATGTGGCGCAGGCTAATTTATCACCCGGAAATTAACTATGCACTGCGGCAAACCCTGGTGCTCTGTACCCCCGTGGCTATCGGTCTGGTGTTGGGGTATCTCAAATACGGATTGCTGTTTTCGTTAGTTCCCGCCTGCTGCAACATTGCCGGTCTCGATACGCCACACAAACGCTTTTTCAAACGCCTGATTATCGGCGGTTCGCTGTTTGCAGGCTGCAGCCTCGCGGTTCAGTTACTGCTGGAGCAGAGCCTCCCCTTACCGCTGATCCTGACCGTTCTCGCCATGACGCTTGGCGTGACGGCCGAGATAAGTTCTCTGCATGCGCGTTTGCTTCCCGCGTCTCTCATCGCCGCGATTTTTACCCTGAGCCTTGCGGGCAACATGCCAGTCTGGGAGCCGTTGCTGATTTATGCCCTCGGCACGCTTTGGTATGGCCTGTTTAACTGGTTCTGGTTCTGGATGTGGCGTGAACAGCCGCTGCGGGAGTCGCTGAGCCTGCTGTATCGCCAACTGGCGGATTACTGCGAAGCCAAGTACAGCCTGTTGACCCAGCACACCGATCCAGAAAAAGCTTTGCCACCCCTGCTGGCGCGTCAGCAAAAAGCCGTCGACCTGATAACCCAGTGCTACCAGCAGCTGCACATGCTGGCGGCCAATAAGAACCATGATTACAAACGCCTGCTGCGCTCCTTCCAGATGGGCCTTGATTTGCAGGAGCACATCTCCGTCAGCCTGCACCAGCCGGCAGAAGTCCAAAAGCTGGTCGAGCGCAGCCATGCGGAAGCGGTGATCCGCTGGAATGCTCAAACCATCGCCACGCGCCTGCGCGTGATGGCCGATGATA
Source organism: Pantoea sp. sgz302252 (assembly GCF_047713085.1). Taxonomy (NCBI): domain Bacteria; kingdom Pseudomonadati; phylum Pseudomonadota; class Gammaproteobacteria; order Enterobacterales; family Erwiniaceae; genus Pantoea; species Pantoea sp. sgz302252. The sequence goes on along the minus strand of NZ_JBLFJW010000024.1, from coordinate 74,979 downwards.
TTCTTTACCACCGTTTTCCCCAGCGTTTCTCGATGGACAAGCAGATTGGCGCGCTGGAGAAAATCGCCCGTCAGCAGCCGGATAACCCGGTCGGCCAATTCTGCGTCTGGCATTTCAGCCGCATAGCACGCGTGCTGCGCCTGCAACGCCCGCTCTATCCGCGCGATTTAATGGCCGATAACGAACGCCGTTTGCCGGTATTCGCGGCGCTAAAAAGCTATCTTTCGCTGAAATCGCCCGCCCTGCGCAGTGCCGCGCGGATAAGCGTGATGCTCAGTATTGCCAGCCTGATGGGCACGGCGCTGCATCTGCCCAAACCTTACTGGATCCTGATGACCGTGCTGCTGGTCACCCAAAACGGCTATGGCGCAACGCGGGTGAGGATTTTTCACCGGGCGGCAGGCACGTTGGCTGGGTTGGTCATCGCAGGCATCACCCTGCACTTTCATGCCCCGGAGGGCTATGCGCTGGCGGCGATGCTGGTGATAACCCTCGTGAGCTACCTGATGATCCGCAAAAGCTACGGCTGGGCGACGGTGGGCTTTACGGTGACGGCGGTGTACACCATTCAGTTGCTAACGCTCAACGGCGATCAGTTTATCGTGGCACGCCTCGCCGATACCCTGATTGGCTGTCTGATTGCCTTCGGCGGCATGGTCTGGCTGTGGCCGCAGTGGCAAAGCGGCCTGCTGCGCAAAAATGCCCAGCAAGCGCTGGAGGCCGATCAGGATGCCTTACGTCTTATTCTGAGTAATGACCCGCAAGCGCCAACCCTCGCCTATCAGCGCATGCGTGTGAATCAGGCTCATAACGCACTGTTCAACTCGCTTAATCAGGCGATGCAGGAACCCGGCTTCAACTCGCGCTATCTTGCCGACATGAAACTGTGGGTGACTCACAGCCAGTTTATTGTCGAGCATATTAACGCCATGACCACGCTTGCCCGCGAGCACAACATGCTGACGGAGTCGCTGGCCCAACGGTATCTGGAATCTTGTGAGATTGCGCTGCAACGGTGTCAGCAGCGTCTGGAGTATGACGAAGCAGGTGGAAGTGGAGACGCCAATATTATGGAGTCACTGGATACGCTGTCCCACGGCCCGTTAAGCACCATGGAACAGCATTTACAGCGGATACTTGGCCATTTGAATACCATGCACACCATTTCTTCGGTGGCCTGGCGTCAACGTCCACATCACGGGATTTGGTTGAAACGGCGGACGTAGAAACTCTGCCTGGCGGCGCTTCGCTTGCACAGGCCTACAGACGGGCACATCTCGTAGGCCCGGCAAACGCAGTGCCGCCGGGCGAAACGTCAGCCAACAATCTTTCTGACCGCTGCAGCAAAACGCTTCATCCCTTCATCGATATCAGCGCTCTCAACCACCAGCGACGGCGCGAAACGCATCACATCAGTCCCGGCATTCAGCACCATGACACCTTCATGGGCTGCTGCATGCAGGAAATCACGCGCACGCCCTTTGAACTGAGGCTTAAGCTCGGCACCAATCAGCAAGCCCATACCGCGAATATCGCTGAATACATCCAGTTCAGCGTCAATCTTCTGCAAGTGCTTCACGAACTGCTCACGCTTCGCCTTCACCCCTTCCAGCACTTCCGGGGTGTTGATAATGTCGAAAGCTGTGCCCGCTACCGCACAGGCCAATGGGTTGCCGCCGTAAGTTGACCCGTGTGATCCCACGTGGAAAGCGCTGGCAATCTCTTCCGTGGTCAGCATAGCGCTGACAGGAAAACCGCCGCCCAGGGCTTTAGCGCTGGTCAAAATATCCGGCGTCACGCCGTAGTGCATATACGCGAATAGCGAACCGGTACGCCCCATGCCACACTGCACTTCGTCGAACACCAGCAACGCCTTGTGCTCGTCGCACAGTTCACGCAAGCCTTGCAGAAATTCAGGCGTCGCCGCTGTCACACCACCTTCACCCTGAATAGGTTCAACAACCACGGCGCAAGTATGATCGTCCATTACCGCTTTCACTGCATGCAAGTCATTGAACGGAACATGAATGATATCCGCAGGTTTTGGCCCAAAGCCGTCAGAGTACTTCGGCTGCCCGCCAACCGACACGGTAAACAGGGAGCGGCCATGGAAGGCGTTATGGAAAGCGATGATTTTGGTTTTGAACGGGCTGTGGCGCACGCAGGCATAGTGACGAGCGAGTTTAAAAGCGGTTTCGTTCGCTTCAGTGCCGGAGTTCATAAACGCCACACGCTCAGCAAATGTCGATGCCACCAGCTTACGCCCCAGACGCAGCGCAGGTTCGTTGGTGAAAACGTTGCTGGTGTGCCACAACGTTTCGCCCTGGCTTTTCAGGGTTTCGACGAGTCTGGGGTGACAGTGGCCCAGCGCAGTAACGGCAATCCCACCGGCAAAATCGACATACTCTTTGCCCTGTTGATCCCAGATACGGCTCCCTTTCCCTTTCACCGGGATAAACTCCGCCGGGGCGTAAATGGGCAGGATCACTTCGTCAAAAGTTGCTCGGGTAATTGCCGTTTGTTCACTCGCCATGTCAAAACCTCTTACGCAGCATGATTATGAAAATATAATCACGAAATATGCATAAAAAATCACATCATGGCAAGCGCATTTACCGCTTAAGGAAGTTATCCAGCAGCTGATGCCCTTGCTCGCTAAGAATGCTTTCAGGGTGGAATTGCACGCCTTCGAGATCCCATTCGTGGTGGCGAATGCCCATGATCTCGCCGGTTTCACTGCTTGCGGTTATCTCAAAACAGGCAGGAAGTGTCGGCGGGTCAATCACCAGAGAATGGTAACGAGTCACCGTGAGGGGATTATTCAACCCGCTGAAGACACCGGTGCCGTTATGCGTTATCGGGGAGGTTTTGCCGTGCATCACTTTGGCAGCCCGAACAATGGTCGCGCCGAAAACCTGGCCTATCGCCTGATGGCCGAGGCAAACACCCAGAATAGGCAGTTTGCCAGCGTAATGGCGGATCACGTCGAGCGAAATCCCGGATTCATCTGGCGTACAAGGGCCAGGCGAAATGACGATTTTTGCGGGTGCCAGTTGCGCTATCTCATCGAGACTGATCTCATCATTGCGCCTGACAACCACCTCGGCTCCCAGCTCGCAAAAATACTGGTAGAGGTTCCAGGTAAACGAATCATAGTTATCGATAAGCAGGATCATGGCGGCTCCGGTGACAGCAAACCGCGCTATTCTACTCAGTTTCCTGCGCTTCGCTTACCACTTTAGTGAACAGGTCAGTCAACGGCTGCAAATCACCCAACGCCCCGTTCTGATTTGCCTGGCTCCAGCTTTCCGGGTCAACGACTCCCCAGTCCAGCACATATCCGGCGTGAATAGCCAATTGTTCGAAGAACACTCGCTGTGCACGGCCGCTGCCGACAAAGAACGGGTGCAGCACATTAATCTCACAGTAGTAGTGTGCCAGCCGCTGAATAAATGCCTCTTTCGGCAGCCCAACGAGGTAGTGTTCGTCTTCCAGCTCCTGCATCAGATCGTTGCCTTCATTTTCGATGTACTCGAAATGGCAGAAACGGGTCTCACCACGGGAGATATCGACTTCGCGCAATTCCCCTGCCCAATCCCAGGCATCCTGGAAAATCTGCTGATGAATGGCACACAGCCACGGCAAACCGCGATGCAGTGGGCCGAGTTCGAGGGTGTCCACACGCTGGGCGAAAAGCGCATCCTGTGCGTGAGGCTCAGGCACATCCAGCCGCCCGCTGGCCGCAAACGAGTGACCACGCCGCTTTTCCCACAGGCGAATTTTTTGCTTATCGGTGAGCTTTTTCATCTGGACCTCCCTGACGGTTCCCCTTGTGCCACAAGTATAAGCAGCAATTTCGGGTTACGCAGAAAGGTCAGAAGGACGCGGGCAGGTTAGCCCGCGAGAGAAGAGATTACGGCAGGACTTTCGCAGACAGGATAACTACCGGTTTTGTTGGCACATTCTGATATGGCCCCACGTCATGAGAAGCCACCTGAGAAATCTTATCGGCCACGTCCATGCCTTTCACAACTTTACCAAAGACCGCATAGCCAAAATCACGCTGGCCGTGGTCAAGGAACGCGTTGTCTGCCACGTTGATAAAGAACTGGCTGGTTGCGCTGTCTTTATCCGCTGTACGCGCCATCGAAATGGTACCGCGAGTATTACGCAGACCGTTGTCAGCTTCGTTTTTGATCGGTGGATTTGGCTGCTTCTGCTGCATCTGCTCGGTGAAGCCGCCGCCCTGAATCATAAAGCCCGGGATCACGCGGTGGAAGGTGGTGTTGTTATAGAACCCACTGTTCACATAGTTCACAAAGTTTTCGACAGAAACAGGCGCTTTTTGGCTATTCAGTTCCAGCTCAATATTACCGGCAGACGTTGTCAGTAAAACGTGCGGATCTGCTTTTGCCGCCAGAACTGCAGGGGAAATCGTAGAGAGTGCAAAAACAGCCGTCACGGCAGCCAGGGTAGATTTGAGCATGTGAATTCCTTAAACGGAAACGGTATAGAATGCGAATCGCTTGATTCTAAAAGGCGTTCGGCTGACAAACCAGCCTTTTACTTAAGTTTACTTATCAGAAACAGATGTAACGTAGTCGATTTTATTTGGCTCCTCACAAAAATGTGACGCAAATCCCATCAACTTAAGATTAATTTCATCATTTTCAGAATAAACATTTGCCTCAGTCACGCTAACGCATAAAATCTGCCCACCCCACGCATTGTCAATGCGTTTTACAGTTCTATTCACAGGCCAGTCATGACTAACAGCAATCGTATCAAGCTCACATGGATCAGCTTCTTCTCCTACGCCCTGACCGGGGCGCTGGTGATTGTCACCGGGATGGTGATGGGCAATATCGCCGACTATTTCCACCTGCCGGTGTCCAGCATGAGCAACACCTTCACGTTCCTCAATGCCGGTATTTTGATCTCTATTTTCCTGAACGCCTGGTTGATGGAAATTGTTCCGCTGAAAACGCAGCTGCGTTTTGGCTTCGTCCTGATGCTGGCGGCGATCGCTGGCCTGATGGTGAGCCACAGCCTGGCGCTGTTCTCCGCCTCGATGTTCGTTCTCGGGCTGGTGAGTGGGATAACGATGTCGATCGGTACCTTCCTCATTACCCATATGTACGAAGGCCGTCAGCGTGGTGCTCGTCTGCTGTTTACCGATTCCTTCTTCAGTATGGCTGGGATGATTTTCCCGATGGTGGCCGCGTATCTGCTGGCTCGCACTATTGAGTGGTACTGGGTTTACGCCTGCATTGGCCTGGTATATGTCGCGATTTTCATCCTGACTTTTGGCTGCGATTTCCCGGTACTGGGCAAGAAAGCTGAAGCCAACGCACAGCCCGTGGCAAAAGAAAAATGGGGAATCGGCGTGCTGTTCCTCGCCGTGGCGGCCCTGTGCTACATCCTCGGTCAGCTGGGCTTTATTGCCTGGGTGCCAGAGTACGCGAAAGGCCTGGGCATGAGCCTGAGCGATGCAGGTGAGCTGGTGAGCAAGTTCTGGATGTCTTACATGCTGGGCATGTGGGCGTTTAGCTTTATCCTGCGCTTCTTCGACCTGCAACGCATTCTGACCGTGCTGGCAGGTGCCGCCGCCGTGCTGATGTATTTGTTCATCAACGGCTCGCCGGAACATATGCCATGGTTCATTCTGTGCCTGGGCTTCTTCTCCAGCGCGATTTATACCTCAATCATCACCCTGGGTTCCCTGCAGACCAAAGTTGCCTCGCCAAAACTGGTGAACTTCATTCTGACCTGCGGCACCATCGGCACCATGCTGACGTTTGTTGTCACCGGCCCGATTGTGGCCCACAGCGGCCCGCTGGCTGCGCTGCACACCGCAAACGGACTGTATGCCGTGGTGTTCGTGATGTGCTTTATCCTTGGCTTTGTGACTCGCCACCGCCAGCATAATGCGGTAGCAGGCCACTAAGCCTCTGTTAAGCCCCTTTGCGTTCGCCGAAGGGGCTATTTTTGGTAAAGAACACCTCTTCCCCGCCACTATCCATTTGCACCCAGGTTTGCGCCAGCTGCGTAGACGCAATCACTCGCCCCTGACGAATTGACCAGCGAACCGGCACCTGACAGCGCACGGCTTCAAAGCCATTTTCGGCTGGCAGAATAACCAGGTTAGCGCTGTTGCCCACTTCGATGCCATAATCCTGCAAACCGAACGTTCTGGCACTGTTGTGCGTTATCAGGTTCAGGCCCTCGTTAATCTGCTGATAACCCATTATCTGGCAGACATGCAGCCCCATATGCAGCACCTGCAGCATATTGCCGGTTCCAAGCGGATACCACGGGTCAAACACATCATCATGACCGAAACAAACGTTAATGCCCGCGCCCAGAAGCTCTTTCACGCGAGTGATACCGCGCCGTTTAGGGTAATCATCGAAACGGCCTTGCAGGTGGATGTTGACCAGCGGGTTGGCGACAAAGTTAATGCCCGACATTTTCAGCAGACGGAACAGGCGTGAGGTATAAGCCCCGTTGTAGGAATGCATCGCGGTGGTGTGACTGGCCGTGACGCGAGCGCCAATGCCTTCTTTCAGCGCCAGTGCAGCGACCGTTTCGACAAAGCGCGACTGCTCATCGTCAATTTCATCACAGTGAATATCCAACGGACGGTCGTATTTCCTGGCCAGAGCAAAAGCGATATGCAGCGATTCCACGCCATACTCGCGCGTGAATTCAAAATGCGGAATGGCCCCCACCACATCGGCCCCTAACTCCAGCGCTTTTTCCAGCAACGCTGCGCCGTCGGGATAGGAAAGAATGCCTTCCTGTGGAAACGCCACAATTTGCAGATCCACCCACGGCGCGACTTCCTTTTTCACCTCCAGCATGGCTTTCAGTGCCGTGAGCGTCGGGTCCGACACATCAACGTGAGTACGAACAAACTGGATGCCGTTGGCAATCTGCCATTTCAGGGTTTTCCACGCTCGCGCTTTCACATCTTCATGGGTGAGCAGCGCTTTGCGTTCCGCCCAACGTTCAATGCCTTCAAACAGCGTGCCCGACTGATTCCAGTTTGGCTCACCTGCCGTCTGGGTGGTATCCAGGTGAATATGAGGTTCAATAAAAGGTGGAATGGCCAACCCGCCGCGAGCATTGAGTACCTCTAAGCTCTCATGGCGAGTTTCTCCCATAGGAGTAATCGACTGGAACCGACCGTCTTCAATACCGAGCTGCCACAGACCTTCACGCCCAGGCAAACGAGCGTTTTCAATCAACCACAACGGTGTGCTTCCCATCCTCATCTCCCCCAGGAGTGGCGCACGACGCGCCCTAATACATTTTTAGGTTAAAACCCGCACTTTTTGTACATTATTTCAGCACCACAGAAAAGTCTGGTATTTCCGTCACTTATAAAAATCCTGACAAATCAACTGCATACTACTTAGGTGGTAGCTAAAGGCGGAATTGATTCACATCAATAAGTCACCTTGCTGAATCGTTAAGGTAGGCGGTAATAGAAAAGAAATCGAGGCAAAAATGAGCAAAGTCAGACTCGCAATTATCGGTAACGGCATGGTCGGCCACCGCTTTATTGAGGATTTACTCGATAAAGCGCCAGCAGACCAGTTCGAGATTACCGTCTTCTGTGAAGAACCCCGTATCGCCTACGACCGCGTGCATCTCTCATCATACTTCTCTCACCATACTGCGGAAGAACTTTCGCTGGTACGAGAAGGCTTTTATGAGAAACACGGCGTTAAGGTGCTGATTGGTGAGCGTGCCATCACCATTAACCGTCAGGAAAAGGTGATTCACTCAAGCGCGGGTCGCTCTGTCTTTTATGACAAACTGATCATGGCGACCGGTTCTTATCCGTGGATCCCGCCGATCAAAGGTTCTGATACTCAGGACTGCTTCGTCTACCGTACTATCGAAGATCTTAACGCCATTGAAGCCTGTGCTCGTCGCAGCAAACGTGGGGCAGTGGTCGGCGGCGGCCTGCTCGGCCTTGAAGCCGCAGGCGCACTGAAAAATTTAGGCGTTGAAACCCACGTCATCGAATTTGCCCCGATGCTGATGGCCGAACAGCTTGACGCGATGGGCGGCGACCAGCTGAAGCGCAAAATCGAAAGCATGGGCGTACGCGTCCACACCAGCAAGAACACCAAAGAGATCGTTCAGGAAGGGACTGAAGGGCGCAAAACCATGCGCTTTGCCGACGGCAGCGAGCTCGAAATCGACTTTATCGTCTTCTCAACCGGCATCCGCCCGCGTGACAAACTCGCCACCCAATGCGGTCTGGCAACCGGTCAGCGCGGCGGGATCATGGTCAATGACACCTGTCAGACCTCCGACCCGGATATCTACGCGATCGGCGAATGTGCCAGCTGGAACAACCGCGTTTACGGCCTGGTCGCGCCGGGTTACAAAATGGCGCAGGTGGCCGTCGATCACATCCTCGGCAACCAAAACACATTTGAAGGCGCAGACCTCAGCGCCAAGCTGAAGCTGCTGGGCGTTGACGTCGGCGGCATCGGCGATGCGCATGGCCGCACACCCGGCGCACGCAGCTACGTTTACCTCGACGAAAGCAAAGAAGTCTACAAACGTCTGATTGTCAGCCCGGATAACAAAACACTGCTCGGTGCGGTGCTGGTCGGCGACACCAGCGATTTCGGCAACCTGCTGCAGCTGGTTCTGAACGCTATCGAACTGCCGGAAAACCCGGACGCACTGATTCTGCCGGCTCACGCAGCAAGCGGTAAACCGGCCATCGGCGTGGATAAATTGCCAGACAGCGCGCAGATTTGCTCCTGCTTCGACGTCACCAAAGGCGATTTGGTCAGCGCCATCAATAAAGGCTGCCACACCGTTGCGGCGCTGAAAGCCGAAACCAAAGCGGGCACCGGCTGCGGCGGTTGTATCCCGCTGGTGACGCAGGTTCTGAATGCAGAACTGGCGAAACAGGGCATTGAAGTGAACAACAATCTCTGTGAACACTTCGCCTTCTCTCGTCAGGAGCTCTACCACCTGATTCGTGTGGAAGGGATCAAAACCTTCGACGAACTGCTGACAAAATACGGCAAAGGCTACGGCTGTGAAGTGTGTAAGCCGACGGTCGGTTCCCTGCTGGCGTCTTGCTGGAATGAATATGTGCTCAAACCACAGCACACGCCGTTGCAGGACACTAACGACAACTTCCTCGCCAATATCCAGAAAGATGGCACCTACTCGGTGATCCCTCGTTCTGCAGGCGGTGAAATCACGCCAGACGGCCTGATGGCTGTGGGGCGTATCGCGCAGGAATTCAATCTTTACACCAAAATCACCGGTTCTCAGCGTATTGGCCTGTTTGGCGCGCAGAAAGACGACCTGCCGGAAATCTGGCGTCAACTGATCGACGCTGGTTTTGAAACCGGTCATGCCTATGCCAAAGCGCTGCGTATGGCAAAAACCTGCGTGGGCAGCACCTGGTGCCGCTACGGCGTTGGCGATAGCGTGGGCTTCGGCGTTGAGCTGGAAAACCGCTACAAAGGCATTCGTACACCGCACAAAATGAAATTTGGCGTCTCTGGCTGTACCCGCGAATGTGCGGAAGCTCAGGGCAAAGACGTGGGCATCATCGCCACAGAAAAAGGCTGGAACCTGTACGTCTGCGGTAACGGCGGCATGAAACCACGTCACGCCGATTTGCTGGCCGCAGACCTCGACCGCGACACACTGATCAAATACCTCGATCGCTTCATGATGTTCTACATCCGTACCGCGGACAAACTGACCCGTACCGCGCCGTGGCTGGATAACATGGAAGGCGGCATCGAGTATCTGAAAGCCGTCATCATCGACGATAAGCTTGGCCTCAATGACCATCTGGAAGAAGAGCTGGCTCGTCTGCGTGCCGCCTTTGCCTGTGAATGGACCGAGACGGTCAACAACCCGGCTGCACAAAGCCGCTTCCAGCACTTTGTGAACAGCAAGCAGCGCGATCCAAACGTGCAGGTTGTGCCTGAGCGCGAACAGCATCGTCCGGCCACCCCGTACGAACGTATCCCGGTCACTCTGGTGGAGGAAAACGCATGAGCCAGTGGGTAAATATCTGCAACATCGACGAGATCCTGCCTCAGACCGGCGTCTGCGCTCTGCTCGGCCACCAGCAGGTCGCTATTTTCCGCCCGTATCATGACGAGCAGGTGTTCGCTATCAGCAACATTGACCCGTTCTTCCGCGCCAGCGTCCTCTCTCGTGGACTGATTGCAGAGCACAACGGTGAACTGTGGGTTGCCAGTCCGCTGAAAAAGCAGCGCTTCCGCCTCAGCGACGGGCTGTGCATGGAAGATGAAAGCCATTCGATTGCACATTTTGACGTGCGCGTTAAAGACGGTCAGGTACAATTAAAGGCCTGATGACCCTTCCGGCGGCGTTCTGCCGCCGGACTTCTTTCCCCTTCATTGCTGCGAGACGCCCATGGACCACTTACCCATTTTCTGCCAACTGCGCGATCGAGACTGCCTGCTAGTCGGCGGTGGTGACGTTGCCGAACGTAAAGCCCGTCTGTTACTGGACGCAGGCGCACGGCTGACGGTCAATGCGCTCGAGTTTGCGCCCCAGTTCCACGTCTGGGCGGAAGCGGGCATGTTGACACTGGTTGAAGGGGAATTTGATGACACGCTGCTCGACAAAAGCTGGCTGGCTATTGCTGCCACGGATGACGATGCGGTGAATCATCACGTCAGTGAAGAAGCGGAAAAACGCCGGATATTCTGTAATGTGGTCGATGCGCCTAAACAGGCCAGTTTCATCATGCCGTCCATTATCGACCGTTCCCCGCTGATGGTCGCTGTTTCTTCGGGCGGAGCCTCCCCGGTGCTGGCGCGTTTACTGCGTGAAAAGTTAGAGTCTCTGTTGCCGCAGCATCTGGGTCAGGTTGCCCATTTCGCGGGCCAGCTTCGCTCACGCGTCAAACAACAGTTTGCTACCGTGGGTGAGCGTCGCCGCTTCTGGGAAAAGCTGTTCGTGAACGATCGCCTGGCTCAGTCATTGGCGAATCAAGACGAGCAGGCCGTGCAAACCAGCACTGAGCAATTGTTAAACGAACCGCTGGATAACCGCGGTGAAGTGGTGCTGGTTGGCGCAGGCCCTGGCGATGCGGGGCTGCTGACGCTGAAAGGCCTGCAGCAAATTCAGCAGGCGGATATCGTGGTCTATGACCGTCTGGTGTCCGACGACATTATGAATCTGGTGCGCCGCGATGCTGACCGGGTGTTTGTGGGCAAGCGTGCTGGCTATCACTGCGTGCCGCAGGAAGAGATTAACCAAATTCTGCTGCGTGAAGCGCAGAAAGGGAAACGCGTGGTGCGCCTCAAAGGCGGCGATCCGTTTATCTTCGGGCGTGGTGGCGAGGAGCTGGAAACGCTGTGCAATGCAGGTATTCCGTTCTCCGTTGTACCTGGGATTACCGCAGCATCCGGTTGTTCTGCCTATGCAGGTATCCCACTGACACATCGCGATTACGCCCAAAGCGTACGTCTGGTCACCGGTCACCTGAAAACGGGAGCGGAACTCGACTGGCATAATCTGGCGGCAGAAAAACAGACGCTGGTGTTCTATATGGGGCTTAATCAGGCAGCGACCATCAGCGAAAAACTGCGAGAGCACGGTATGGAGGCGAATATGCCTGTCGCGCTGGTGGAAAACGGCACGACTATCAAACAGCGCGTGGTTGCAGGCACGCTGGATGAGCTTTCCGCGTTGGCGCAACAAGTGGCCAGCCCGGCGCTGATTATCGTTGGGCGTGTTGTCGCGCTGCGCGAAAAACTCAACTGGTTCTCAACCCACTGATATTCACCCGCTACATGAACGAGTAATGGGGCCTTTTCAAGTCCGCATTCAGACGGCAAAATCCCCCTCACAATCCTCTCTCTCCCCCTCTTCTGTGCTTAAATTCCCACCGGAGATAAACGCCCCGGCGTGATCCTCTGCGTTTACGTAACTTAAAAATTAAAGGGATATTGGCATGAAAAACATGGTTAAAGCGTTTGCCTTATTGGCTGTTATTTCCACCCTGACGGCCTGCACCGGCAGCATCCAGAACAAAAATAAATCCTGTAGCTACGATTACCTGCTGCACCCAGCCATTTCTATTTCCAAAATCATCGGCGGCTGTGGCCCGACAGACGAGTAAGCGTTACCGCTGTTCTTAGCGATAAAAAAAACCGGGCAATCCCGGTTTTTTTGTCTTCAGCGTCTGACCTTACGGATGCGCCACAAACCCAATCGCTTCGTAGACCGCTTTCAGCGTTTTTGAAGCATGTTCGCGTGCTTTAGCAGCCCCGTCTTTCATCACTTTATTCAGCAGGGCTTCGTCATTGCGGAAGCGGTTGTAACGCTCCTGCAGTTCGCTCAGCATGCCAGACACGGCATCAGCCACTTCACCTTTCAGGTGGCCGTACATCTTGCCTTCGAAGTGCTGCTCCAGCTCTGGGATCGTCTTGCCCGTCACACCGGAGAGGATATCCAGCAGGTTGGAAACACCCGCTTTGTTCTGCACGTCGTAGCGCACAACAGGTGGTTCATCGCCGTCGGTCATCGCACGTTTGATTTTCTTCACCACCGATTTCGGATCTTCCAGCAGGCCGATAACGTTGTTGCGGTTATCGTCGGACTTGGACATCTTCCTGGTCGGCTCCAGCAGCGACATCACGCGCGCGCCCGATTTCGGAATGAACGGCTCAGGCACCTTGAACACCTCACCGTACAGCGCGTTGAAGCGCTGAGCGATATCACGGCTCAGCTCCAGATGCTGTTTCTGATCTTCGCCAACCGGCACCTGATTGGTCTGATACAGCAAAATATCTGCCGCCATCAGCACCGGGTAATCGAACAGACCAGCGTTGATGTTCTCAGCGTAGCGCACTGACTTGTCCTTAAACTGGGTCATGCGGCTCAGCTCGCCGAAATAGGTGTAGCAGTTCAGTGCCCAGCCTAACTGTGCGTGCTCGGGCACATGGGACTGAACAAAGATGGTGCTCTTCTCTGGATCGATACCGCAGGCCAGATACAGTGCGAGGGTGTCCAGTGTCGCTTTGCGCAGCTTTTCTGGGTCCTGGCGGGCGGTGATGGCATGCAGGTCAACGATACAGTAGATGCAGTGATAGTCGTCCTGCATGTTGACCCACTGACGCAGCGCACCCATGTAGTTACCAATGGTTAATTCACCGGACGGCTGTGCGCCACTAAATACGATGGGCTTAGTCATTTTTCACTTCCTGAATTTCACTGTGCGGGAGCCCGAGTGCGGGCAACAAATCGTTAAAACGGTCATAGACGACATCGGGATTGCTGTCGGCAATCGCTTCGCCGTAGTTATAGCCATAGGTCAGGCCCACTGAGCAGCAGCCAGCGGCCTGCGCGGCAAGAATATCATTGCGTGAGTCACCCACAAACAGCAGCTCTGCGGGCGCAAGGGATAATTTTCCTGCCACCAACAGGAGCGGTTCCGGATGCGGCTTTTTGTTCTTCACGTCATCGCCACCGACAACCACGGTGAAATATTTCGCGATATCCAGCGCTTCCAGAATAGGGGCAACAAACGGGGAAGGCTTGTTGGTGACCAGCGCCAGCGGCAAGCCTTTGGCATGCAGCGCGCTTAACGTTTCGGCCACTGCCGGGAACAAATAGCTGCCCTCTTCGGCAAATTCTGCGTAGTAACGGTCAAACAGCTTACGCAGTACGCGCTGCTGCTCTTCCTGCGGGATATCGTCATGATCGACAGACGGCTTGCCCTGCTGTGCACGCAGCGAAGCACGCTCCTGGCGCGCCCACGTCAGCGCACGTTCCATCAGAACGTCGGCTCCGTTGCCAATCCAGGTAATAACACGCTCTTCGCCTGCCGTCGGTAATTCCAGCGCATAGAGTGCGCTGTCCACAGCGGCCGTTAAGCCCGGAGCGCTGTCAACCAGCGTGCCATCGAGATCAAAAGCCACGCCGCGGATAGAATCGAATTTACTCATGACTTACCTTTGCCAGTTCACTGCGCATGTCATCAATCACTTTCTTGTAATCCGGCTGGTCAAAAATGGCCGAGCCAGCCACAAACATATCGGCACCTGCAGCGGCAATCTCGCGGATATTCGCGGCCTTCACGCCACCGTCCACTTCCAGGCGGATATCACGCCCTGACGCATCAATGCGGCGGCGCACTTCGCGCAGCTTATCAAGCGTGTGAGGAATAAAGGACTGACCGCCAAAACCCGGGTTAACGGACATCAGCAAAATCACATCGAGTTTATCCATCACGTGATCCAGGAAGCTCAGCGAAGTCGCAGGATTGAGCACCAGACCGGCTTTACAGCCGTGTTCTTTAATCAGCTGTAACGAGCGATCAACGTGTTCGGACGCTTCAGGATGGAAAGTGATAATGCTGGCGCCTGCTGCGGCAAAATCCGGGATAATACGATCGACCGGTTTGACCATCAGGTGCACATCAATCGGAGCGGTGATGCCGTAATGACGCAGGGATTTGAGCACCATCGGACCCATCGTCAGGTTCGGCACATAATGGTTATCCATTACGTCGAAGTGGACGACATCACCACCAGCCGCCAGGGCTTTCGCGGTGTCTTCACCCAGACGGGCAAAATCGGCCGACAGAATCGACGGGGCAATCAAATACTGTTTCATCCGCATCTCCTTGAAAACGTTTATGGGGCAACCGGGCGATAGAGCGCCAACAGTTCATCCACCTTCTTTCGTGTGCCGCCATTGCTGCTGATACTGCGACGCACTTTGACCTTAAAATGCTTTGCTTCTTTGTACCACTCGCGGGTATCCGGCGTGTCATGGTTTGAAATTAACACCGGGATTTGCTTACTGACCAGTTTTTCCGCCATTTCCGCCAGGTGCTTTTGCTGGTCTGGCGTGAAGCTGTTGGTGTGGTAGGCGGTAAAATTGGCAGTCGCTGAGAGCGGCGCATACGGCGGATCGCAGTAGACCACCGACTCTTTATTCGCCATTGCCATGCACGCTTCGTAAGACAGGCAATAGAACTCGGCGTGCTGCGCCTTCTGCGCAAAATGGTTCAGTTCCGCTTCCGGGAAGTAAGGCTTTTTGTAACGCCCGAACGGCACGTTAAACTCGCCCTTCAGGTTGTAGCGGCATAACCCGTTGTAACCATGACGATTCAGATACAAAAACAGCACCGCGCGGCGCAGCTTGTCTTTCGTGAGATTGAACTCATCCCGCCGCTGATAGTAGATTTCTGCGTTGTTGTTAGCGGGGGTAAACATCAGCTTCGCTTCGCGAATGTACTCGTCGGTACGGGTTTTAACGATGTTGTAGAGATCAATCAGGTCACTGTTGATATCCGCCAGAATGTAGCGGGAATAGCTGGTATTGAGGAACACAGAACCAGCCCCGACAAAAGGCTCGATAAGACACTCGCCCTTCGGCAAATGTTTTTCAATATCGTTGAGCAGCGGGTATTTTCCCCCTGCCCATTTCAAAAAAGCGCGATTTTTTTTCATGCTGTCTGACTGCTTACACTTTTCCCGGCTGAGGAGAAAAGGCTCCTACAGCATCCTGCGCTTAAAAACACAGTCGCCTTCAGCCCGCGAATGCAGACTGAAGGCGTTGTGTCATGGACGACTACTGTTTCAGATCAGACTGAACCTGATGCAGCGGTTTTGCCCATGGGTTTTTCGCCTGAACATCCGCAGGCAGTGCAGTAACTGCGCGTTTCGCTTCATCTTTCGAAGCATAAACACCGCTCACCAGCACATACCATGGCTGACCATTACGAGTGGTCTGATAGACCACATATTTTTGGATATTCTCTTTCTTCGCCCAGTTATTCAGGTTGTCGTAGTTCGACGAACTGCTGAGCTGCAGGGTGTAATGGCTACCTGGTGCTGATTTCAGGGAACCTACATCACCCGTTTCTTTGCCGCCTGTAGCTGCAGAAGCCGTTGCTGCCGGAGCCGCTGTCGCCGCAGGTTTCGCTGCTGCGGTGGCTGCTGGTTTTGCCGCTTCAACTGGCGCTGCCGGTTTTACTGGCGTGCTGGTGGCTGCAGTTGTGGTTTCTGTACGCTTCGGCTGAGCAACAGGTTTTGGCTCAGCTTTGACTGTGGCCTGAGGCTTAGTCTGCGGCTTCGGCTCAATCACCGTGTGCTTACGTTCAGGGCGTGAGGTTGCCGCTGGTGCCGTTTCTGCAGTATTGGTGGTCGCCTGGCGCGGAGCGCTGCCGCCGCGAACAGGTGCAACAGTGGCAGGTTCAGTCGGCAGAGTGGAATTCGCCACCGCACTGTCAATCTGACCTTGCTGCTGGTTCAGGGCATTATTCAGGTCACCCTGAACTTCAACACGCTGCTGACCATCAGGCGCAACGGTATTCTGCCCTTGAGTTGGGGTTGAGGAAATGGGCGGCAGAGAAACATCCTGCTGCGGATTTCCTGCGGCTTGTCCCGCTGGCGTCGCGCCTGGCGCAGGTTGGGCACCATTTGCCTGATCGGCAGGAGATCCATTACTTCCGGACAAGTCGACGCTCTTCTCACCGGATGTCGCCGCTTGCTCACCAGAAGTGGACGGCGCTTTCAGCGCAGAACCAATGCCGATAATCAGCACCAGCAGTACGACAATGCCCAGACCCATCATGATGTACTGGCGAGAAGCCGGTTTGCGGGCAGGCATTTTTTTGCGTTTGCGTGGACGACGCTCAACGGGGGCTTCTTCCTCGCCGTCGTCATCAGATTCGTAATACTCTTCTTCCTCTTCGCGCTCGTCACGCACTTTACGTGTGCGAGCCGGGCGGCGCTCGTCTGCGTCTAAATCAACATCATCGAAGTTGATCTGCTGATCGTTTTCACGATCGGAAGACTGACGGGAACGACCAGCACGACGATCGCTGGGATCGGGTTTCAGCTCGTCTTCTGGTTTGAATTCATCCATTTAACACCCCACTAAAAGGCTTATGCCAGCGACACTGCACATCACCTGAAGTTATAACGCCGCATCAGCGGCATGACCTTTCTTATTAGTTACGCCTGCTGAGTATCAGCAATAGCGCCAAGAACCACATCGTGCGCCACACCACCACGCACTTCACTTTTGCCAATTGCCAGCGGCAAGACCAGACGCATTTCGCCCGCAAGCACCTTTTTATCCCGCATCATGTGCGGCAGGTAAGCTTCGGCGGACATCTCTTGCGGCCCGGAGACCGGGAGGTTTGCGCGCTTAAGCAAAGCAATAATACGCTGAGTATCCTGTGCTGCAAACTGACCGAGACGTTCAGAAGCCTGCGCCGCCATGACCATACCGGCCGCGACAGCTTCACCGTGCAGCCAGTTACCGTAGCCCATTTCGGCTTCGATAGCATGACCAAAGGTATGCCCCAGATTCAGTAAAGCACGTAAGCCTGTTTCTCGCTCGTCTGCCGCAACAACTTCGGCTTTCAGCTCACAACAACGACGAATGCAGTAAGCCATTGCTTTTTCATCCAGCGCCAGCAAAGCATCGATATTGTTTTCAAGCCAGAAGAAGAATTCTGAATCCAGAATGATGCCGTACTTGATAACTTCAGCCAGACCCGAAGAGAGCTCGCGTGCAGGCAGCGTTTTCAGGCAATCGAGATCGACAACAACATTCACTGGCTGCCAGAAGGCGCCAATCATGTTCTTACCGAGAGGATGGTTAACGGCTGTTTTGCCTCCAACGGAGGAATCAACCTGAGAGAGGAGCGTGGTCGGCACCTGAATAAAGCGCACGCCGCGCTGATAACTGGCAGCAGCAAATCCTGTCAGATCGCCCACAACCCCACCACCCAGCGCGATAAGCGTAGTATCGCGACCGTGCGGTTTCTGCAGCAATGCGGTGAAAACGGTGTCCATCACCGCCAGCGTTTTGTACTGCTCGCCGTCAGGAATGATGACGCTGTCGACTTTCACGCCAGCCTGCTCAAGCACCGATCGCACCTTGTCCAGATAGACAGGCGCCAGTGTTTCATTGGTGACCAGCATAGCCTGGTCGCCGGATTTCAGTGGCAGAAAGGAAGCTGGATCGTTAAACAAACCAGCCGCGATGGTAATCGGGTAACTACGTTCCCCGAGAGTTACAGTGAGCCTCTCCATAACGCGACGTCCACCTTAGTTACTTGAATTCGCTGGCGAGTTACACGCTATCCTTCAGGCTGCTTTTTTATCACTGGCTTTTTGCGCCCCGGTTGCTGGCCTATGCCAGCAAGAGTTCACGCCGTTGCCGCCATGATGCAGCTTGAACGATGCCGTATAGCGCTAACCAGAATCAGTTACTTTCCAGCATATGAATGATTTGGTTCGCCACCACTTTCGCGCTCTGATCGTCAGTGCGAATGGTGACATCAGCAATCTCTTCATACAGAGGATTGCGCTCGCCCGCCAGGGCTTCCAGAACTTCACGCGGAGGCGTTTCAACCTGCAGCAACGGACGCTTTTTATCGCGCTGAGTGCGTGCCAGTTGTTTTTCGATCGTTGTTTCAAGATACACAACGACGCCACGGGCGGAGAGGCGATTTCGTGTTTCACGAGATTTCACAGAGCCGCCGCCAGTAGCCAGCACAATACCCTGTTTTTCCGTTAACTCGTTGATGATTTTTTCTTCACGATCACGGAAACCGTCTTCGCCTTCGACATCGAAGACCCAGCCCACGTCAGCGCCTGTGCGTTTCTCAATCTCTTGATCAGAATCGTAGAATTCCATGTTGAGCTGTTGAGCTAACTGGCGCCCAATAGTGCTTTTGCCGGCACCCATAGGCCCAACCAGAAAGATATTGCGTTTCTCTGCCATTTTTTCGGTACTACTAAGACTATTTCGTTAATAATAAACCCGCGCCGTGAACACCTTGGACGACGCTGGACATGAACTGAAACCTCATAAGCGATAGTGCGAGAGTCAGACCGAAAATTATCTCAATACTCCGGCAGGTTTGGCAACTCTAATCATTACCGGATATTGCAGGGCGCCGACTCTCAAATCGGTACTCCTTGTATGCTAAATCCGGTCTCACGTCAAACACCTGAAACGTGTTCAGTAAGAAAAAGCGTTGCCTGAAAACGTTTATTGCACAGAAATAATACGCGGTGTGATGAAGACGACCAGTTCGCGTCGCTCGCTATCTTTGCCATCATGACGGAACAATTGCCCCAACCACGGGATATCCCCAAGCAGCGGCACACTGTCTCGTGCGGACTTGTTCTTCTGCGAGAAAATGCCGCCTAATGCCAGCGTCTCACCGCTTTTCACTTCCACCTGCGTTTCAATTTCCTGCTTATCTATCGCCAACACTTCGCCATCGGCCTGTTGCAGTACCTGACCTGGCATATCTTCCGTTATCTTCAGTTTGAGACGCACCCGGTTCTTCTGTAAGACCGTTGGCGTCACTTCCATCCCTAATACCGCTTCCTTAAATTCGACCGATGTCGCTCCACTGTCGCCGCTGGATACCTGATAAGGAATTTCGCTGCCCTGCTTTATGCTCGCCGGTTGCAGATGTGAAGCTAATAGATGAGGGCTGGCGATAATCTCAACTTGCTGCTTTTGTTCCAGCGCCGAGAGTTCAAGCTCCAGCAGACGCCCGCTGATTTTGCCAATGTTAAACCCGGCATGCGTTGTGGCATCCGCCACAGAGAGATCGGCAGACAACGTCGTCACCTTGCCTGAACCGCCCCCGCCCTCCGCCTCGGCAAGGCTCCACTTCACGCCAAGCTCACGCAGGCTTTTTTCGGTCATGGTGACGATATGCGCCGTGAGCTCCACCTGGCCGACGGGCTCATCCATCTCTGCGGCCCAGGCTAGCAGATCTGTCAGGTGCGCCTCGTCGTCTTTGATAAGCAAGCGGTTGGTTCTTTTATCTACTGTTAGCGTTCCTCTGCTGCTCAGCAGTTTCTCTCCGGCTTTCGCGAGTTCTGTTGCATCCGCGTAATGCACCGCAACGCTTTGGCCTTTCAGCGGCAAGGCAAGTTGCTGCTTCTGGCGTTCGGCTTCGTTTTGGGCCTGTTTCTCTGCCAGCCAGCCCCGAGTATGAACAAACAGAATGTTGCTTCGGGTTTCAAGCACCAGTTCCGCACTGTTGAGCACCGTCTGTAAGGCCTGTTTCCACGGCACGTTGTTGAGCTGCAGCGAAATTTGTCCGTTCACGTCCGGCGCTATCACAATGTTACGCTCGCCGAGCCCGGCTAAACTCTGAAGCAACTGCACAACGGGCACCTCATCGACCACCAGCGTGACGGTTTTTTCTTTCGCTACGGCGGCTGTCGTCAGGCACAGCAGCCCCAGCAGTATCCTTCGAATCATGGTTCGTTCCTTCTTTAACCCAACGCCACTGCGAGGGTTCGCACTCTGCATTAAGGGTGAGATCAATCTGTTCCCGAGTGATCCCTGAGACTGTCCACCGGTTCTCCAACTGTTGCCCTGGTCGCAGACGGTGCCATTTCCCATCGGCATCCTGCACAATGCCGGTGACTTGCCCGCCAAAGTCAGCCATGCCGCGGTAATGCCACATCGCTAGCTGAGAGGCAGAACACTTATCCTCCGGGATCTGGAAAGGATCGCGCATCCCTAATAACCCGGGAATAAGAACCAAAAGCAGTACGCGCCAGCTATTCATTGCCGATGGACTCCAGCTGCAGCGTTATCCTTAACCTTCCTTTTTCAGGCTGGAGGCTGAAGGCTTTAATGGCTCTGTCACTTGCGGCAAGTTGGCTAAACGCCCCCATTAGCGTCGACCACTCTCCTTCCAGCACCAGTTCCCCTCCGGAAGCCGCTGGCTGCCAGCTCACCAGGCTGCGCTGAAAAGCCAGAGCGGAAAACGGCACCGTTTTCGAGAGAGGGAATGGATTTTGCTCTAACCGTAATGGCATCACTTTGCGCCATTGCGCCTGCAAGCTGTGGTCAGACGGCGGCTGATCAGGAGACTGATAGCAAATCACACAGATGATGGCCGACACCGAAAGCATCAGTACCCAGCTTCCAGGGCGTGCAGATGCAGGCAAGTCGCACCAGCGATCAGCGAGCGCCAACATCCGCTTCCCTCACTCGCAGCTGGTAACTGAATTGCCATCGTCCCTGCTTATCCTGGCGGGTGGGCCCCGGTATGACGGAAGCAAAGCCGGGCAAGCTTTTTACCATTTGATCGACGGACGAAAGCGCAGGGAAACGCATCGCCATGCCTGTCAACGCGAACTGATTGTCCTGCCACTGCAGCGCGGTAAGCCATGCCTGATCGGGCAGCTTTTCGGCCAGAGTGAGCAACATGGCTTCCCAGTTCGCGGTCTGTTTTCGCCTGAGTTCATGGGTCTGCGCTGCCGCCCAACGCTGGTGTTGTTCGCGAAGCGCTTTCTCCTTATTAGCCAATTCCGCTGACAACTCCCGTTCATTCGTGCGATACACTTCCTGCCAGGCTAAGAACTGGCTGTGCGCCAGCCGCCCCGTAGCAATCTGGAAAATTGCCACCAGCCAGAGGCCGGAAAACATCATCAGCCAAAACCGCACGCAGCGGCGGCGTCTCGCTTCCCGCCAGCTCAGCAAATTCACCGGACGCCGCATCTCAGCTCGCTCCCACAGCCAGCGCCAACGCGATGGCAAAAGCGTCTCCGCTTTCGGGCAGAGGCGGCTGGAGCTGGTTTAACGGGAACCATGGATTGAACGTCTCCCCAACCTGAGTCTGCGTAGTGCAAGGCAAAAACTCCTCGAACTGCTCAGGACTTCTTCCCCAGCTTTCGCGCGTCGCCCAAAGCCAGTGATCCCCGTCGCGCCAGCACAAGCCCGGCACCGCCTCTGAAATCCAGGGCAGGAAGTTTTGCAGCGCGCAGGCATCCGGCGTAATAGCAAACAGATTCAACCTGGCAGCGCGTAATCGCTGTTGCAGAAGGCTGATGTCTCTTCTGCGCGCAGCGGTCACGCTATAGCTGTTGGCGTCCGTATCGTGGAAATCAAAAGCCAGCGTGTTGGCGGGCACCTCAAGCTGCTGCGAGACCGTGTTCACTATCCACTGAACCTGCTCGCTTTCCCGCAGGTGCATTTGTGGCGGAGGTAACTGTTTTTGCAGCGTATCGGCTGCGGGAAGCGCAACGGCTATCCTGTGATAACGCGGCATTTCACGCCGAATTTTGCATAACGCCGCGATCACTTTTGGCTCCGTTACCTCCCCCGCGAGGGGAATTTGCCACCAGCGGCGTAATGCCAGCCCAAACCGTGTTCTTTGTAGCGCAACACAGACCACGCTATCTTGCTGAAAGTGCAACCCTGCTTGCCAGTGACTGTAAGTCATTCTTACGATCTCCTTATCCTTCAAACCATTCCGGCTATATCAAT
The DNA here is from genome assembly GCF_047713085.1 of Pantoea sp. sgz302252. NCBI lineage: Bacteria > Pseudomonadati > Pseudomonadota > Gammaproteobacteria > Enterobacterales > Erwiniaceae > Pantoea > Pantoea sp. sgz302252. Next base: position 52,665 of record NZ_JBLFJW010000024.1, on the reverse strand, counting down.
GCTTCAGGCTTGCCTTTATACTACTGCGCGTTTGTTTATAAACTGCCCAATTGCCACTTAATGGGAAATCTCCGGTGAAGTTCGTAAAGTATTTATTCATCCTTGCAGTCTGTTGCATTCTGCTGGGAGCAGGCTCGATATACGGCCTCTACAAATTCATTGAGCCGCAGCTGCCTGACGTTGCCACGCTCAGAGACGTGCGCCTGCAAATCCCGATGCAGATCTACAGTGCTGATGGCGAGCTCATCGCGCAGTACGGTGAAAAACGCCGTATTCCCGTCACGCTCAGTCAAATGCCGCCTGAACTGGTCAAAGCCTTCATTGCGACAGAAGACAGCCGCTTCTACGAGCACCACGGCGTCGACCCGGTAGGGATTTTCCGTGCGGCAAGCGTAGCCCTGTTCTCCGGCCACGCTTCGCAAGGGGCGAGTACCATTACTCAGCAGCTCGCGCGTAACTTCTTCCTCAGCCCAGAAAAGACCCTGACGCGTAAGATCAAAGAAGTCTTTCTGGCGATTCGCATTGAGCAGTTGCTGAACAAAGACGAAATTCTTGAGCTCTACCTGAACAAGATTTACCTCGGCTACCGAGCCTATGGCGTGGGTGCAGCAGCGCAGGTCTATTTTGGTAAGTCGGTCGATCAGCTGACGCTTAGCGAAATGGCCGTGATTGCCGGTCTGCCCAAAGCGCCATCGACCTTCAACCCGCTGTATTCGATGGACAGAGCAACAGCCCGTCGTAACGTCGTCCTGTCGCGCATGCTGAGCGAGAATTACATTGCTCAGGCTCAATACAACGAAGCCGTCGGCCAGCCGATTGATGCCAGCTACCATGCGCCGGAAATCGCCTTCTCTGCTCCTTACCTCACGGAAATGGTGCGTCAGGAGATGTATCACCGTTACGGTGAAAAGGCGTATGAAGACGGTTATCGCATCTACACCACCATCACCCGCAAAGATCAGTTAGCCGCACAAACCGCTTTGCGTAATAACGTGATGGATTACGACATGCGCCATGGTTATCGCGGCCCGGCCAACGTGCTGTGGAAAATTGGCGAGACTCCGTGGGACAGCAAGAAAATCACCGACGTCCTGAAGAGCCTGCCAACCTATGGGCCGCTTGAGCCTGCCGTGGTGACAGCTGCAAATCCTCAGGAAGCTACGGTGATGATGGCGGACGGTACCTCCATCGCGCTGAACATGGACGGCATGCGCTGGGCGCGTCAGTATCGTTCAGATACTCAGCAAGGCCCAACACCGCGCAAAGTCACCGATGTCGTGCAGACAGGGCAACAAATTTGGGTTCGTCAGGTGGATGAAACCTGGTGGCTGGCGCAAGTCCCGGATGTGAACTCCGCGCTGGTGTCCCTCAATCCACAAAACGGCGCCATCATTGCGCTGGTCGGTGGGTTTGATTTCAACCAGAGCAAATTTAACCGCGCGACTCAGGCGCTGCGTCAGGTTGGTTCCAACATCAAACCCTTCCTGTACACCGCCGCGATGGATAAAGGCCTGACGCTGGCCAGCATGCTGAACGACGTGCCCATCTCCCGCTGGGATGCCGGTGCCGGTTCAGACTGGAGTCCTAAGAACTCACCGCCAGAATATGCGGGTCCAATTCGTCTGCGTCAGGGGCTGGGTCAGTCCAAAAACGTGGTGATGGTTCGCGCGATGCGTGCGATGGGCGTGGATTACGCCGCAGAATACCTGCAACGCTTTGGCTTCCCGTCGGATAACATTGTTCGCACCGAATCACTGGCGCTCGGTTCCGCTTCCTTTACGCCACTGCAGGTAGCTCGCGGCTATTCCGTGATGGCTAACGGCGGTTTCCTGATTGACCCGTATTTCATCAGCAAGATTGAGAATGATATGGGCGGCGTGATTTTTGAAGCCAAACCGAAAGTGGCGTGTGCAGACTGCGATATCCCGGTGATTTACGGCGATACGCCGAAATCCAACGTGCTGGAAAATCAGAACGTTGAAGATGTCGCCACCTCACAGGAACCTCAGAACTCCTCTGTACCGATGCCAAGCCTTGAACAAGCGAACCAGGCGCTGGTTGCACGCAGCGGCGGTCAGGAATACGCCCCGCACGTGATCAGCACCCCGCTGTCGTTCCTGATCAAGAGCGCCCTGAACACCAATATCTTCGGTGAGCCAGGCTGGCAGGGAACGGGCTGGCGTGCAGGCCGTGATCTTAAACGTCATGACATCGGCGGTAAAACAGGGACGACCAACAGCTCGAAAGATGCCTGGTTCTCCGGTTATGGCCCAGGCGTTGTGACTTCCGTGTGGATTGGCTTTGACGATCATCGTCGTGACCTTGGCCGCACCACGGCCTCCGGGGCGATTAAAGATCAGATTTCAGGTTATGAGGGCGGTGCTAAAAGTGCACAGCCCGCCTGGGATGCCTTTATGAAAACCGTGCTGGAAGGTGTGCCAGAGCAGCCGCTGACGCCGCCAGCAGGCGTGGTCACCATCAATATCGATCGGGGTACTGGTCAACTGGCTAATGGCGGCAACAGCCGTGAAGAATACTTTATTGAAGGGACGCAACCTAACCAACAGGCCGTTCATGAAGTGGGTACAACGCTCATCGATAACGGTGAAGCGCACGAGCTGTTCTGACCCTGATAAAAGCAAAACGGCGACCCTGAGGTCGCCGTTGAGAGTGATGACAAACCTCTAACGAATGAAGATTTGTCATAGGGTGCCTAATAAGAAACAAGGAAAATCAATTTATTGATTTTCGGCTGATAACCACAAAGAAGGAAAAACCACGCTTTTTCCTTCTTTGTCAGCAGTCTGAACGGCGGCCCTGAGGTCGCCGTTTTTTTATGTTTGCATCCTCGCCCTACAGGAGAGGATATCAGGTCGCTACAAACGCCCTTGCCCTTTCAGCCATTCGCGCACAAGGAACAACGCGCTGACATTGCGGGCTTCGTTAAAGTCCGGCTCATCCAGCAGGCTCATCAGATTTGCTAACGGCCAGCGAACCTGAGGCAGCGGTTCTGGCTCATCGCCCGGCAATGATTCAGGGTAGAGGTCTTCAGCAACGATGATGTTCATTTTGCTGGAAAAGTAGGACGGTGCCATGCTGAGCTTTTTCAGGAACGTCAACTGATTCGCCCCGAAGCCCACTTCCTCTTTCAGCTCGCGATTTGCCGCTTCCATGGCGCTTTCGCCGGGGTCAATCAGCCCTTTAGAGAAGCCCAGTTCGTACGATTCTGTGCCCACGGCATATTCGCGGATAAGGATCAGGTGATCGTCAACAATCGGCACTATCATCACGGCTTCGCGCGTAGAAGGACGCATTCTTTCGTACACACGGCGTTCGCCATTGCTGAATTCCAGGTCCACACTTTCCACAGTAAACAGCCGTGAACGAGCAACGGTTTCAACTTTATGCAGGGTGGGTTTTGTTAATGGTTTATCCATGGTGACCTGAGTTTTGGGTGATAACAGGGTAATTGTGCGACATGCCGCACAGTTTAGGCAATTCCTGGCGCTATGTATTTACATTCGCATAACTTTTTGCATGGGTCACTTTTTTGATCAAAAAGTCAAGAGGTTGCAATGAATTTGAGAATTTGCTGATATTCGCATTTACTGACCTCTGATATCCTCAAATGTTGCGTCAGAACGTAATTAATCTTTCAAGTTCTGGGTGATGCGTGCCGATAGCTAACTACGGGCTCACGTTCTGTGTTAATGGGCAACCGACGAAACCTGTAAGAATAAGTATGATGGGAAAAGCATGGGCACCTTTTTGATTCTCCTCGCTGCTATGCTGGTCTGCGCATTGCTTGCAGGGTGGTATTATCGACAGCGCTTACAACACGGAAGACTTCCCCGACTGCATGCTTTTGTGGGCGCGACCACGCGTAAACTGAGCGCGGACGAACGTGCTGCCGCCGAAAGTTATCTCGAAGGCCTGAGCCGCACGCTGGAAGTGCCCGCTTCCGGTGCCACTGTCGCGCCGACAGCGTTAACCCTCAATGCCCAAAGCAATACCGTCTACTGCGTCACCCGATCGATCACTCGCTACGGGATCACCACCGACGATCCGAACAAATGGCGCTACTTCCTCGATTCCGTTGAAATTCACCTCCCGCCGTTCTGGGAACAGCATATTAACGATGAAAACACGGTGGAGCTTATCCATACCGATTCGCTGCCGCTGGTCATCTCGCTCAACGGGCATACTCTTCAGGACCACAAGCAGGAAGCACGTGGTTACGCCCTTGAACAACGCCCTGCCACTCAGGCTTCCATTCGCGGTGAAGAAAGCGAGCAAATTGAACTGCTGAATATTCGCCAGGAAAGCCGCGAAGAGTACGCGCTGAGTCGTCCGGACGGTTTACGTGAAGCGTTGCTTATCGTCAGCGCTTTCCTGTTGTTCTTCTGCGCCTTGATGGTGCCAGAGGTCTTTGTGCCTTGGGTGGCTGGCGGTGCAGTGTTGCTGCTGGCCTTCGGGCTTTGGGGGCTTTTTGCGCCGCCGTCCAAAACATCGCTGCGGGAAATTCACTGCCTGCGCGGCACACCAAAGCGCTGGGGCCTGTTTGGGGAAAACGATCAGGAACAGATCAACAATATCTCGCTGGGCATTATTGACCTGATTTATCCGCGCCACTGGCAGCCGTATATCGGCCAGGATTTAGGCCAGCAAACGGATATCGATATTTACCTCGATCGGCATGTCGTTCGTCAGGGCCGTTTTTTGTCCCTGCACGAAGAAGTAAAACATTTCCCGCTTCAGCACTGGCTGCGTAGCGCCATTATCGCGGGCGGCGCCTTGCTGATTGTGCTGATGCTGTGGATTAGCGTTCCGCTGGGGATGCCATTTAAATTCACGCTGTCGTGGCTGAAAGGCGCGCAGACGATTGAAGCTACCACCGTGAGCCAGCTCGATAAAGCGGGCGTTCGTGTTGGCGATACGCTGCATATCACCGGCATCGGCATGTGCAATATTCATTCGCCTGGCACCTGGACGGCGCAGGAAAACTCGCCGTTCATGCCGTTCGATTGCTCTCAGATTATCTGGAACGATGCGCCTCCGCTGCCACTGCCGGAATCCGAAGTGGTTACCAAGGCCACGGCACTGATGCAGGCGGTGAACCGTCAGTTGCATCCTACTCCGGATGACAGCTCCCGCGTGAGCCCGGCGTTGCGATCCGCCATTCAGAAATCAGGCATGGTGCTGCTGGATGATTTCGCCGACATCGTGCTGAAAACAAAAGATTTGTGTTCCGCTGAAGATGACTGTGCGCGCCTGAAGAATGCGCTGGTTAACCTCGGTAATACCCGTGACTGGGAAACGCTGACCAAACGAGCCAGCTCCGGCAAGCTCGACGGCGTTAACGTTCTGCTTCGCCCGGTTAGCGCGGAATCGCTGGATAATCTGGTCACCACGTCCACCGCGCCGTTTGTGATGCGGGAAACGGCACGAGCGGCACAAGCGTTAAACAGCCCGGCTCCGGGCGGCTTTTTGATTTCCAGTGACGAAGGCAGCGACCTGGTCTCGCAGCCCTGGCCGTCCGTTTCTCTCTATGATTATCCGGCGCACGAGCAATGGGCTGAGTTTCAGCGCCTGGCCGGAATGCTCATGCACACCCCTTTCGTGGCAGAAGGTATTGTCACCAATCTGTTTACCGATGCTAACGGCACTCGCCATCTTAACCTGCACCACATTCCGGACAGTTCCGGGCTGTGGCGTTACATCAGCACCACGCTGCTGATGCTGGCAATGCTGGTGTGCTTTGTCTGGAACGCCCTTCAGGCACTTCGACGCTACCAGCGTCACCGCATGCGCAGGGCGGAAATACAGAAGTATTACGATAGCTGCATCAATCCGGTGTTAATCCCGCCCACGGATGCCCTGCGCCAGGAAAGCTCAGACAGCTAACCCGCCCTGCTCCCGCAAGCGCGACCGGTGTGATACCCTGTCGCGCATTCTTCGGCTGGAGACGCAACATGCATTTTGATATCGCCTGGCAAGAGGTGGATACCGTTTTGCTGGACATGGACGGTACCCTTCTCGACCTCGCCTTCGACACCCATTTCTGGCAAAAGCTGGTTCCTGAAACCTATGGCGCGCAAAACGGCCTCAGCGTTGAGGAAGCGAAGCTGCGGATAAGTCAGGAATATCACGCCGTGCAGCATACGCTAAACTGGTACTGTCTGGATTACTGGAGCGACCGTCTTGGGCTGGATATCTGCGCCATGACCACTGCGCAAGGCCCAAATGCCGTGCTTCGCGAAGACACGGTACCTTTTCTGGATGCTCTGAAGGCCAGCGGGAAGCGTCGAGTGCTGCTCACCAATGCGCATCCACACAATCTGGCGGTGAAGCTGGAACATACCGGCCTGGCTTCACACCTTGATTTATTACTTTCCACCCACACATTTGGTTATCCGAAAGAAGATCAGCGCCTGTGGCGTGCCGTCGCAAAAGAGACAGCGTTAGACGCTCACAAAACGGTGTTCATTGACGACAGCGAGCCCATTCTGGATGCCGCGGCGTTATTTGGCATTCGTTATTGCCTGGGCGTCACCAATCCGGATTCTGGCGTGGCGGAAAAGCAGTATCAGCGTCACCCGGCACTGAACGATTATCGTCGGCTGATCCCCGCGATTCGGTGAAGGAGAAACCATGAAAGAGAAGCCCACAGAAGCCGTCCGGCTGGATAAATGGCTCTGGGCGGCCCGCTTTTATAAAACTCGCGCCATGGCGCGTGAGATGGTTGAAGGCGGCAAAGTTCACTACAACGGCCAGCGTAGCAAGCCGGGCAAAGTGATGGAACTGAACGCCACGCTGACGCTTCGTCAGGGTAATGACGAACGCACGGTGATGGTTAAAAGCATTTCCGAGCAGCGTCGCCCAGCCTCTGAAGCGGTTCTGATGTATGAAGAGACCGCGGAAAGCATCGAGAAACGGGAAAAAATGGCCGTCGCCCGTAAGCTGAATGCGCTGACCATGCCGCACCCGGACCGTCGCCCTGATAAAAAAGAGCGCCGCGACCTGATGAGATTTAAACATGGGGACCGCGAGTAACCGTCCCCTTAAGAGAGAAAACGATGATTCAACACGATCAATTACACCGCTATCTGTTTGAAAACGTGGCCGTACGCGGCGAACTGGTCACCGTCACCGAAACGCTGGACCAGGTGCTGGAAAACCACAACTACCCGCAGCCCGTGAAGAACGTGCTGGCCGAGCTGCTGGTTGCCACCAGCCTGCTGACTGCCACGCTGAAGTTTGCCGGGGATATCACGGTGCAGCTTCAGGGCGATGGCCCAATGTCGCTGGCGGTGATTAACGGTAACAACAATCAGCAGCTGCGCGGTGTGGCTCGTGTCCAGGGTGATATTCCGGCAGATGCCGATTTAAAAACGCTGGTCGGTAACGGCTATCTGGTGATCACCATTGCGCCAGAAGAAGGCGAGCGTTATCAGGGCGTGGTCGGTCTGGAAGGGGACACCCTGGCGGCCTGCCTGGAAGATTACTTCCTGCGTTCTGAACAGCTGCCAACGCGTCTGATCATCCGTACCGGTGAGCACGAAGGCAAAATAGCCGCAGGCGGTATTCTGCTGCAGGTGATGCCTGCGCAAAACGCTCAGGTCCAGGACTTTGAACACCTGGCAACCCTGGCCGACACCATCAAAGCAGAAGAGCTGTTCACCCTGCCAGCAAATGATGTGTTGTGGCGTCTGTTCCATGAAGAAGAAGTGACGGTCTACGATCCGCAAAAGGTGGAGTTCAAATGCACCTGCTCCCGTGAACGCTGTGCCGATGCGTTAAGAACCCTTCCGGATGAAGAGGTCGATAGCATCCTGGCCGATGACGGTGAAATCGACATGCACTGCGATTATTGCAGCAGTCATTACGTCTTCAACGCCATGGACATTGCGGAAATTCGTAACAACGCTTCTCCGGCAGACCCGCAGATTCATTGATTGGGCGAAATGCCGGATGGCGCTAGCGCTGATCCGGCCTACCACACGCTTTGGGCTTGTAGGCCTGGCAAGCATAGCGCCGCCGGGCAATACAAAAAAGCTCCCCGGTTCATTGGGGAGCTTAGTGTAGAACCATTAATTGCTCATGTAATCAATCCCGAGCCGTTCGCCAAATATCGACATATCGTCCCAGTCTTTCTTCAGTGGCATGACTTTTTTCTGATCCAGCGCCCTGAGCACTTCCGCCTTCGTTAAGGCTTTAGGCCATTGTCGCGAGTAGCCAACCCGTTTCCAGGCACTTTGTTCATCTCGGGAATAAACGCCAGCGTTGTTCTCGGTAAACTGGAACAAGATCCACTCTGGTTTTCCATCTCCGTTGAGATCCTGCGCCACCAGCAGACAATCGTCTTTCGTCACCAGGCAGCCCTGTGCAGAGTAGTTATCAGCGCCCAGTGCCTTCCAGAAACCATCGTCCGGTAATGGCATGCCCGGTGCGACGGCAATCATTTCTTTTAACTCGGCTTTATCGAGCACCGCATTGTCTTGCCCGCGTGGGGTAAGCAGCATGGTGAGCTCACGTTTGCGTTGCAGGTCCGCCATAAACTTCTCGTCTTTTTGCAAGGCGATGAGCGCCTTACGCCCTGGTTCCCCAGCCTGACTGAAGAGATACAAGCTCACCTGATCCGCAGTGATCGTTCCGGCCTGATAGCGAGCCATCTGATCGTCCACGCTAATCTTCGAGACATCCAGCAGTGGCGTGCGCAGCAAAACCAACAGCGCAAGGACGACCAAAAAAACAGTGGGCGTCACTTTGCCTTGCAGGCGAAGCGGCTCCTGACGGCTGAACAGCAGGCTAGCGCAGTAGCCGAGCGACCAGATAACCGTGATCCCTGTGACCATCACGCCGTACAGGCGCTCCGGTGTCCAGCCATACTGATCGATGCGAAGCCACAGCGCCCAGGCTGCGATAAAGCCATAAACAGGCAGAACGACTATCGCCGCTGATACCAGATAACGCAGTGCCGCCGGGTAACGCAGTTGAGCGCGTTCAGGGCGCCAGACCACCACGATGAGCATCAGCGAAACCAGCGCCAGGCAGTTGAGCAGCCCTGCCGCAGAGATCCGGTGTGACAGTGTGCTCAGGCCAACAAACGGCAACGCCAGCAGGAAGAGCAAAACCAGCAGTGAGATGAGCGGCAGGAAGCCACTGGCGACCAGTGTCAGCAGATTTTGCACCGCCTTCACTTTCTTCTCCTGACTGCGGGCAAGCAGCACGATGGCGGAGGCAATCACACCCGTTGTCACGGCAAAAAACCAGCCCGTTTCAAAAAAGGCTTTGTAAAACAGTTCAATATTGATCATCTGGAACAGCTTCGCCCAGAGCAGCATGATGAGCCAGAACAGACCCACCGCGATGCCAACCATCAGCATCGTTAACCCGTTGTCCCAACAGCGGCGATAAAATGCGTGATAGAACGCCGGTTCGTCTGAGGATTCAAACCGCCATTGCAGCCAGGGTAAGGCCAGCAAGCCAATCAGCATCAACTGTGCGCCAAAGCCAAGCCACCACGGCTGCAAATCCCACTTTTCCAACCCTGCCAGATTGTCGTACCAGCTGGCGACAACCGTGAACAACAGCAGTAACACCGCAACGCTCATCACTCCCGTCAGTCGTTGTACAAGCGAACGGCGAGTCGCGGTGAAAACGGTCGCCACCATCACCACCGGAGGCACCGCCATCACGGTCATAGCCAAATACCACAAGTTATCGTCAATACCGTGCGGGAACTGGTAATAGCGGGCAATAAAGTAAAAAAGCCCACCCAGCAACGCACCCACTCCCACCACGCTCGCGCGGGCCACCTGCGAAATCCTGTTTTCCATAGCAACCACCCTGTCAGAGAAAGCCGTATTGTCGTTCACGCTTAAAAAATGCGCACGCCTTGATCACGCTTTTCAGAATACCAGCCGCGAAGTGAATCGATTTTTGCTGTAACGCTTTCGTCATTTTCTTTCAGGAATGCGATTACATTCACATTCCATCAGTTCATTAAACCATTCGTTAACCGTTTAAGAACATTTCCCCCCATTCAAAAACGTTTCCTGCCATAATCTGTCTCGCCTCGTGACAGGAGTCACCGTGTTTTCCGTTAGTTTGACATCAGTCCGGATACGCAATTCTATGAGCCTCGTCGCGGTAAGAAACCTCTGAAAAACCCTACAATCATTAGCAGAACATTTGGCTAAGGAGCAGTGATATGCGTGTTAATGGTATTACCCCGCAGGATCTCAAGGCTTATGGTATCAATGACGTTCAGGATATCGTCTACAACCCCGATTACGACACTCTGTATCAGGAAGAGCTCAACCCCAATCTGGAAGGGTACGAGCGAGGCGTGTTGACGAATCTTGGTGCTATCAATGTCAACACCGGTATCTTTACCGGCCGTTCGCCGAAAGATAAGTACATTGTCCGTGACGACACCACCCGCGACACCGTGTGGTGGGCAGATAAAGGTAAGGGTAAGAACGACAATAAAGCGCTCTCCCCCGAAACCTGGCAGCATCTGAAGAAACTCGTTACCCATCAACTTTCTGGTAAGCGCCTGTTTATTATCGACGCTTACTGCGGCGCCAACGCCGACACCCGCCTGTGCGTGCGCTTTATCACTGAAGTGGCATGGCAGGCCCACTTCGTGAAAAATATGTTCATTCGCCCAACCGACGAAGAGCTGGCGACCTTCAAGCCTGATTTCGTGGTGATGAACGGCGCGAAGTGCACCAACCCGCAGTGGAAAGAACAGGGCCTGAACTCTGAAAACTTCGTGGCGTTTAACCTGACCGAGCGTGTCCAGCTGATTGGCGGCACCTGGTACGGCGGCGAAATGAAGAAAGGGATGTTCTCCATCATGAACTACCTGCTGCCGCTGAAAGGCATTGCTTCGATGCACTGTTCAGCGAACGTCGGCGAAAAAGGCGATGTGGCGGTGTTCTTCGGCCTGTCGGGTACCGGCAAAACCACCCTGTCCACCGACCCGAAACGCCGCTTAATTGGCGATGACGAACACGGTTGGGATGATGACGGCGTGTTTAACTTTGAAGGCGGCTGCTACGCGAAGACGATTCGTCTGTCTGAAGAAGCCGAACCGGACATCTTCCACGCGATCCGTCGTGATGCGCTGCTGGAAAACGTCACCGTACGTGCCGATGGCAGCATCGATTTTGACGATGCGTCGAAGACCGAAAACACCCGTGTCTCCTACCCGATTTACCACATCGACAACATCGTTAAGCCAGTGTCGAAAGCCGGTCATGCTACGAAGGTGATTTTCCTGACCGCTGACGCCTTCGGTGTGTTGCCGCCGGTTTCCCGCCTGACGGCGAACCAGACGCAGTATCACTTCCTTTCTGGCTTCACAGCGAAACTGGCAGGCACCGAGCGCGGCGTCACCGAGCCAACGCCAACCTTCTCTGCTTGTTTCGGCGCGGCGTTCCTGTCGCTGCACCCAACCCAGTACGCTGAGGTGCTGGTGAAACGCATGCAGGCTTCTGGCGCGCAGGCTTATCTGGTGAACACTGGCTGGAACGGAACTGGCAAGCGCATCTCTATCAAAGATACCCGTGCGATTATCGACGCTATCCTTGACGGTTCGCTGGATGAAGCCGAAACCTTCACCCTGCCGATGTTTGACCTGCAAATCCCGACCGAATTGCCGGGCGTGGACACACACATTCTGGACCCGCGTAACACCTACGCATCCCCAGAACAGTGGCAGGAAAAAGCAGAAACGCTGGCAAAACTGTTTGTGGAAAACTTTGAGAAGTACACCGACACCCCTGCGGGTGCGGCATTGGTTGAGGCTGGACCGAGGTAAACTGCAAAACCTTCTCTTCGGAGAAGGTTTTTAGTGTTTGCTCCCTCGCCCTGTGGGAGAGGGTCGGGGTGAGGGCATCAGACCGCACAAAACAAAAAGCCCGTTGCATCATTCTCTGCAACGGGCATTTTTTTAACTCTCTTTGGTGCCGCTGGACGTACGTACAACCGGCACCGGCAACCACGCACGAATCAATAGCCCACCACGCTCGCTGGTATCAATTTCCAGCAGGCCGTTATGGTTGTCGATAATACGTTGCACAATCGCCAGACCCAGGCCTGTGCCGCTGGTGCTGCGTGCGCTGTCACCGCGAACGAACGGCTGGAACAGGTGTTTGCGCTGTTCAGGTTTAATGCCTGGACCGTCGTCTTCCACCTGGAACCACACGCGGTTCGGTTCGCTGCCGCTGCTGACTTTTATCCAGCCATTGCCGTAGCGAGCGGCGTTCACCACCATGTTGGCAACGGCACGTTTGATCGACAACGGATGCATCCGCACAGGAATTTCACCTGCCTGCATTTCGGTTTCAATCTCACGCTCGTAACCGCTTTCCGCAGCCACCACTTCACCCAGCACGGCATTGAGGTCTGCCAGTTCCATTGGCATCTCCTGGCCTGTGCGCAGGTAGTCGATGAACTGCTCGATGATAGCGTTACACTCTTCGATATCCTTGTTGATGGATTCCGCGAGATAGCCGTCCTCTTCACCCATCATCTCTGTCGCCAGACGAATGCGGGTCAGCGGCGTACGCAAATCATGGCTCACACCCGCCATTAACAACGTACGGTCATCGGCAAGCTGTTTCACGCCTGCCGCCATATGGTTAAAGGCTCGCGTGACCGACCGCACCTCCGACGCGCCATACTCACGCAGCGGCGGCGGAATGATGCCTTTCCCGACCTGCAAGGCAGCATGTTCGAGATCGACAAGGGGTCGGTTTTGTATTCGGATAAACAGCCACGCGCCGCCTATCGCCAACAGCATAATCGCCAGGGTATAGCGGAACAGCGGCGAGAAGTCGCCCTGATGGATTTCTGTCAGCGGAACGCGCACCCAGATGTTGGGTGACAACCAGGTTTTCAGCCACACCACCGGCGAGCTTTTGTTAACCTCAACGCGAACTTCGGTTGGGCCACCCAGCTGCTGCGCCATCTGCTGGCTAAGGAATTCGTAATGTTGCGCCCAGCGTAAGCCTGCGTCTTCCGCTGCTTCATCGGAGTAGAGCGAAATGCCCAGCTCGCGGTAAATCTCACGACGAAAAGCCGGCGGCACCACTAACTGGGTGCCGTCTTCAAGCTGCAACTTGTCGGTCATCAGCATACGAACTTCGTAGGCCAGAACCTTATTGAACTGCTGAAGGCTCGGCAAAATCGCGAAGTTCAGCACCACAAGATAGGTCGTCACCAGGCTGACGAACAGCAGGGTGACGATGAGAAGCAGCGTGCGGGCAAATGAACTTCGTGGTGAGAAGCGCATTCGCCTCATGCTTTAGAACCGTCCGGCACGAACACGTAGCCCAGACCCCAAACGGTCTGAATGTAACGCGGATGCGCAGGATCTTCTTCCACCATGCGGCGCAGACGGGAAATTTGTACGTCGATGGAACGCTCCATGGCCGAATATTCACGGCCACGCGCCAGGTTCATCAGCTTGTCGCGAGACAGCGGTTCACGCGGATGGCTGACCAGCGCCTTGAGGACCGCGAACTCACCGCTGGTCAATGGCATTGGCTCATCTTCACGGAACATCTCACGCGTGCCGAGGTTCAGTTTGAATTTACCGAAGGCGATAACCGCTTCTTCCTGCGAAGGTGCGCCTGGCAGTTCGTTCGCCTGACGACGCAGCACGGCACGGATACGCGCCAACAGTTCACGAGGGTTGAAGGGCTTAGGAATGTAGTCGTCGGCACCGATTTCCAGGCCCACGATACGGTCAACTTCTTCCCCTTTCGCCGTCACCATGATGATCGGCATCGGGTTGCTCTGGCTACGCAGGCGGCGGCAAATAGACAGGCCATCTTCGCCAGGCAGCATCAAATCCAGCACCATCAGGTGGAAGGATTCACGGGTTAACAGCCTGTCCATCTGTTCGGCGTTGGCTACGCTTCGAACCTGGAAGCCTTGCTCGGTCAGATAACGTTCGAGCAGCGCACGCAGGCGCATGTCGTCATCCACAACAAGAATCTTATAATTCTCTTGCATTGGTTTTACTCCCAGAAGATTCGCAACAATCAGAGTGCGTATTCTCAAAAAAGCCTACGCTACGCTCCAGTTAAATCTGGTATAAATTCTAGCCTAAATTGTTACAAAGCATATTTAACAGCAGCTTATCTGTACATTTCATCACAGAAAACTATTTTTTAGCCAATTCACTGAGACTTTGAGGCAAAATGTGCGCAAGAGCAGGTAGTCACAAGGTAGCATTACTATGAAAACGCCGCTAATCACCCGAGAAGGGTATGAGAAGTTAAAAAAAGAGCTGGACACCCTCTGGCGTGAAGAGCGTCCTGAAGTCACCAAAAAGGTGACCTGGGCCGCGAGCCTGGGCGATCGCAGTGAAAACGCTGACTATCAGTACAACAAAAAGCGTCTGCGTGAAATTGACCGTCGGGTACGTTATCTCACAAAGTGCCTGGAAAATCTGAAGATTGTCGATTATTCCCCGCAGCAGGAAGGCAAAGTGTTCTTCGGCGCGTGGGTCGAAATTGAAAATGACGACGGCGATGTGAAGCGCTTTCGCATTGTCGGTTATGACGAGATTTTTGGTCGCAAAGATTACATCTCGATCGATTCTCCAATGGCCCGCGCGCTGCTGAAAAAAGAAGTCGGCGATCTGGCGCTGGTGCAGACGCCTGGCGGCGAGGCGACCTGGTATGTCAACGAGATCGAGTACGTCAAATAACTCGCCTGGAACACTCTGATAGGCGCACGGATAACTGGCATTTTCATCAGTCAATCCGTATAACTATCCCCCTGTTTTTCGAACAACCAGATGATAAAAGCCATGATGAATGATTCGCTCTGCCGCATTATTGCGGGTGAACTTCAGGCCAGAAACGAACAGGTAGAAGCTGCCGTTCGTCTGCTTGATGAAGGGAACACCGTGCCGTTTATTGCACGTTATCGTAAGGAAGTCACCGGCGGGCTGGACGATACCCAGCTGCGTAATCTGGAGACTCGTCTTGGCTATCTTCGCGAACTGGAAGAGCGTCGCCAGTCGATTCTTAAGTCGATTGACGATCAGGGCAAGCTGACGGACGAACTGGCAAAAGCCATTAACGGCACGCTGAGCAAAACCGAGCTGGAAGACCTATATCTTCCGTACAAACCGAAGCGCCGCACCCGCGGGCAGATTGCGATTGAAGCAGGCCTTGAGCCGCTGGCCGATCTGCTGTGGAACGAGCCGTCGCACGATCCGGAAACGGAAGCCGCCAAATTTATCAATGCCGATAACGGCGTGGCCGACACCAAAGCCGCGCTGGATGGCGCACGCTACATTCTGATGGAGCGCTTTGCTGAAGACGCGCAGCTGCTGGCGAAAGTTCGTGAATATCTTTGGAAGAACGCCCATCTGGTGGCCGTGGTCGTCAGCGGCAAAGAGGAAGAAGGCGCGAAATTCCGCGATTACTTCGATCATCACGAACCGATTTCCGGCGTGCCCTCTCACCGCGCGCTGGCGATGTTCCGCGGTCGCAACGAAGGGATTTTGCAGCTTTCCCTGAACGCCGATCCGCAGTTTGATGAGCCGCCGAAAGAGAGCTACTGCGAACAAATCATCACCGACCATCTGGGTCTGCGTCTGAACAATGCTCCGGCAGACAGCTGGCGTAAAGGCGTGGTGAGCTGGACGTGGCGCATCAAGGTGCTGATGCACCTCGAAACCGAACTGATGGGCACCGTGCGCGAACGTGCGGAAGACGAAGCGATTAACGTCTTCGCCCGTAACCTGCACGACTTGCTGATGGCTGCCCCTGCTGGCCTGAAAGCCACCATGGGCCTCGATCCCGGCCTGCGTACCGGCGTAAAAGTCGCCGTTGTGGATGGCACCGGCAAACTGGTGGCGACGGACACCATTTATCCTCACACCGGCCAGGCAGCAAAAGCCGCTGTCGCGGTTGCCGCACTGTGCGAAAAGCACAATGTTGAACTGGTAGCGATTGGTAACGGCACGGCTTCGCGTGAAACCGAGCGTTTCTTCCTCGACCTGCAGAAGCAGTTCCCGAAAGTCACCGCGCAGAAAGTTATCGTCAGTGAAGCAGGCGCGTCAGTTTATTCCGCCTCTGAACTGGCGGCGCTGGAATTCCCGGATCTCGACGTGTCTATTCGTGGTGCGGTCTCTATCGCACGCCGCTTGCAAGATCCACTGGCAGAGCTGGTGAAAATCGATCCGAAATCCATCGGTGTGGGCCAGTATCAACACGATGTCAGCCAGACTCAGCTCGCACGTAAGCTGGACGCGGTGGTAGAAGACTGTGTGAACGCCGTCGGCGTTGACCTCAATACGGCTTCCGTTCCGCTGCTGACACGCGTCGCAGGCCTGACTCGCATGATGGCGCAGAATATCGTGTCCTGGCGTGACGAGAACGGTCAGTTCCAGAACCGTCAGCAGTTGCTGAAAGTCAGCCGTCTGGGGCCAAAAGCGTTTGAACAGTGTGCGGGCTTCCTGCGTATCAACCACGGCGATAACCCGCTCGATGCCTCCACGGTTCACCCGGAAGCGTATCCTGTTGTGGAGCGCATTCTGGCAGCCACTCAGCAGGCGCTGAAAGACCTGATGGGCAACGGCAACGAACTGCGCAACATCAAAGCGGTAGATTTCACCGATGAGCGCTTCGGCCTGCCGACCGTGACCGACATCATCAAAGAGCTGGAAAAACCGGGCCGTGACCCGCGTCCGGAGTTCAAAACCGCGAAGTTTGCCGACGGCGTGGAAACCATGAACGACCTGCTGCCGGGCATGGTGCTGGAAGGTGCGGTGACCAACGTCACTAACTTTGGCGCGTTTGTCGATATCGGCGTGCATCAGGATGGTCTGGTGCACATCTCTTCACTGGCGGACAAGTTCGTTGAAGACCCGCACACCGTGGTGAAAGCGGGCGATATCGTCAAAGTGAAAGTACTGGAAGTGGATTTGCAACGTAAGCGTATCGCGTTGACCATGCGTCTGGACGAACAACCTGGCGACACGAATTCCCGTCGTGGCAGCGGTGGCGGACGTGAGCAAAACAACCGTCCAGCCGCGAAAGCGGCAAAACCACGCGGACGTGAAACTCAGCCAGCAGGCAACAGCGCCATGATGGACGCGCTGGCTGCCGCCCTTAAGAAGAAATAATTTTTCTCTGTTCAGGCCCTCTTATTTCCGGGGGCCTTTTTAGTCGCAAGACAGATATTTTTACCCTTTCCCGAATTCTGCTCGCACTTATTTTCATTCTGGTAACAACTGCACTCTTCCGTAAACACCCGCAAGCGCGCTAAATATTGAGCCATGTCAAAAGTCCTGTGAATTAAGCCCCGTTTCAACATTCGGTCACAGTTTATGGATTGAAGACGGAAACCATTCTCATTATCATCGTCATTGTTGATATTTTATCCTTTCCCTGTTGGCATCATCGTTGGTTTCATCCGCCACTGTGCGCGAATGAAGAGTTAATCGGCTAGCAAACAAAGCAGGTCTTATGCAATTCACTCCAGACAGTATGTGGAAAATTACCGGGTTCTCAGCAGAGATTAGCCCGGCTTACCGGCAAAAATTACTTTCCCTTGGCATGTTGCCTGGGTCTTCTTTTCATGTGGTTCGCGTCGCCCCTCTTGGCGATCCTGTCCATATTGAAACTCGCCGAGTCAGCCTCGTATTACGCAAAAAAGACCTGGCGCTGATTGAAACAGAAGCGCTTAGCCGTTAATGCCTGCCAGAGACAGCGAGTTTATTCCTATGAAAAAATTAACCCTTGGCTTAATTGGCAACCCCAACTCAGGAAAGACGACTTTATTTAATCAGTTAACGGGCGCGCGCCAGCGAGTCGGGAATTGGGCGGGTGTCACCGTTGAGCGTAAAGAAGGCCAGTTCAGCACCACCGACCATCAGGTGACGCTGGTTGACCTGCCCGGCACCTATTCGCTGACCACAATTTCTTCACAAACCTCGCTGGATGAGCAAATTGCCTGCCACTACATCCTCAGTGGCGATGCCGATTTGCTGATTAACGTGGTGGATGCTTCCAACCTTGAGCGCAACCTGTATCTGACGCTGCAACTGCTGGAGCTGGGCATTCCCTGCATCGTGGCGCTGAACATGCTGGATATCGCCGAGAAGCAACACATTCGCATTGAAGTGGATGCGTTGGCTGCACGTCTTGGCTGCCCTGTTATTCCGCTGGTGTCGACCCGTGGCCGCGGCATTGAAGCCCTGAAGATGAGCATCGACCGCCATCAGGCCAACGACGATATCGAGCTGGTGCATTACGCCAAACCGCTGCTGCGTGAAGCCGACTGGCTGGCGCAGGCCATCAGCCCGGAAATGCCGTTAAAGCAGCGCCGCTGGTTAGGCCTGCAAATGCTGGAAGGCGATATTTATAGCCGCAATTACGCCGGTGAAGCCGCGCAGCAACTCGAAGTGGCAGAAGCTCGGCTGAAAACCGAAATGGACGATCCGGCGCTGCACATCGCCGATGCCCGTTATCAAACCATCGCCGCCGTGTGCGACGTGGTCAGCAACACCCTTACCGCCGAACCGAGCCGGTTCACCACGGCGGTGGATAAAATCATTCTTAACCGTTTCCTCGGTCTGCCGATTTTCCTGTTCGTCATGTACTTAATGTTCCTGCTGGCGATCAACATTGGCGGGGCGCTGCAGCCGATTTTTGACGGCGGTTCGGTCGCTATCTTTATTCACGGCATTCAGTGGATTGGCGCCATCCTGCACTTCCCGCAATGGCTGACTATTTTCCTCGCTCAGGGGATTGGCGGCGGGATCAACACCGTGCTGCCGCTGGTGCCACAAATCGGCATGATGTACCTGTTCCTCTCGTTCCTTGAAGATTCCGGTTATATGGCGCGTGCGGCGTTCGTGATGGACCGCCTGATGCAGTCGCTGGGGTTGCCGGGCAAATCCTTCGTGCCGCTGATTGTCGGCTTTGGCTGTAACGTGCCGTCTGTGATGGGCGCACGCACGCTGGATGCCCCGCGTGAGCGTCTGATGACCATCATGATGGCGCCGTTTATGTCCTGTGGCGCACGCCTGGCCATCTTCGCTGTTTTTGCAGCGGCCTTTTTTGGGCAGCAAGGCGCGCTGACGGTCTTCTCGCTGTATGTGTTGGGCATCGTGATGGCTATCCTGACGGGCCTGATGCTCAAGCACACCATCATGCGCGGGGAAGCCTCACCGTTTGTGATGGAGTTGCCGGTCTATCACGTTCCGCATCTGAAAAGCCTGATTATTCAAACCTGGCAGCGCCTGAAAGGCTTTGTCCTGCGTGCAGGTAAAGTAATTGTGATTGTCAGCATCTTCCTCAGCGCATTGAACAGCTTCACGCTGAGCGGTAAAGCGGCGGACAATATCAACGATTCCGCACTGGCCTCGGTCAGCCGCGTGATAACCCCGCTGTTCAAGCCGATTGGCGTGCATGAAGATAACTGGCAGGCAACAGTTGGCCTGTTCACGGGCGCGATGGCTAAAGAAGTGGTGGTCGGTACGCTGAACACGCTGTACACCGCCGAAAATATCCAGCAGGAAGCGTTCGACCCGGCAACGTTTAACGTGCTGGATGAACTGGGTGCCGCCGCAGGGGAAACCTGGCAGAGCCTGAAAGACACCTTCAGCCTGAGCGTGCTGGCTAACCCGATTGAAGCCAGCAAAGGCGATGGTGAAATGGCGACCGGCGCAATGGGCGTGATGAGCAGCAAATTTGGCAGCGCCGCGGCGGCCTACAGCTACCTGATTTTCGTTCTGCTTTATATCCCCTGCATTTCAGTGATGGGCGCGATTTCCCGTGAGTCGAGCCGTGGCTGGATGGGCTTCTCGGTATTGTGGGGGCTTAATATCGCGTATTCGCTCTCTACTGTGTTCTATCAGGTCAGCAGCTTCCAGCAGCATCCGCGTTACAGCCTGGTCTGTATTCTGGCCGTGGTGCTGTTCAACGTTGTGGTGATTGGCCTGTTACGCCGCGCTCGTAGCCGGGTGAATGTGAATTTGCTGGCGACTCGCAAAACGGTAGAAAGCTGCTGTAACAGCCCGGCTGGCGACTGCCACTAAGGAATGCACCATGGCTTCGATGATTGAACTGCGAGATCTGCTGGCACTACAAGGACGAATGGAAGTGCAACAGCTCAGCCATGTCCTGCACACGCCGCAGCCGATGATTGAAGCCATGTTGCTGCGTCTGGAAGCGATGGGCAAAGCGAAGCGCGTAACGGACGATGTCTCTGATTGTCTGAGCGGAAGCTGTAAAAGTTGTCCGGAAGGGAAAGCCTGCGTTCGGGAGTGGTGGGTTCTTCAGTCGTAGAAAAGAAGATGCGGGCCGCAAGCCCGCTTTTTGCTTTTACTTGTAGACGTCTGCGTTAGCGTGAACGTTTTTCTCGTTCTTCTCACCCGCAATCACCACAAAATACGTCCCGCCTTTTTCGTCGGCTTTCTTCGACAGATCGCGCTTAGCGTCCATCGGCGAAGTCGTACGCGAAGTGGTCACCGAACCAATTTTGGTCAGGTTCATTTTCGCCGCATCTTCTTTAGAAATTTCTTTAGCCGCAAAAGCGCCAAAAGAGAGTGAACCCATAACCAGTGCCGCAACAATACCTGAAGCAAATTTCATAGCCGTACTCTCCATAGGACCATTTTATGTGAACGCTGCGGTGAAAACGCAGCGTTCCCTAAGTATTGTCGCTAATGGAATTTTCGCCAGTTTGCCTTAAAAATCAGAGAATCACCTGCCTGAGCGCCAGCAACTGCTGACAAAATTCGGCCAGATGCGAGATGAACGGCGCATGTGCCGCTTTGGGGAAAACGAAGGACTGGCTTTGCGGCCACTGCGCATCAAGCAGCGGCACCACTTTGCGCGGCACCAGACCATCGAGATGGCCATACAGCCGCAGGAACGGCATTTTTAGGGTAGTCAGCGCGTCGCGCAGATCAGCCGTTTTCAGGATTTCGAGGCCACTGTTTAGCACTTCTGTCGAAGGCATTGGCAGCGCCAGTACCGCGCTTTTCAATTTTCGAGCATCCTGACGCGCACTCTCTGTCCCCATCGTTTGCAAGGCAAGAAAACGCTCGACCGTGCGCTGGAAATCCTCACTTAACTGTTGCTGAAAACCGGAAAGCACTTCCGGTTTGATTCCCGGCCAATCCGTTTGGGCACAGAAGCAAGGCGAGGACGCTACCGTGACCAGCGCCTGCACTCGCTCAGGTGCCGTAAGTGCAGCGAGGCTTGCCACCAGCCCCCCCAAACTCCAGCCGAGCCAGACGGCTTTTTCCGGCGCTTTTGCCAGCACCGTCTCCGTCATCGCTTCCAGTGACATCGCCCCGAAACCCTGACTGCGACCAAACCCCGGCAGGTCGACCAAATGAAGCGTGAAATGCGAGCTGAGTTCAGAGGTTATGCAATCCCACACTTCCGCGCTCAGCCCCCATCCGTGCAGCAGCACAAGATGCGTATTTCCTTCGCCTTTGGTTTGCCACCCGATGTCGTTCATCCGTTACTGTTCCCGTTCACTGTTCTAAAAGGAGGAAGAGATATGCTATCAGTCCACGGCTCGTGCTGGCTATGCCAAATGCCGTTGGCGCTGGCGAACTGGGGCATCTGCTCTCGCTGCACACGCGCGGTGAGTTCAAACCTCCCACTTTGCCCGCAGTGTGGATTGCCCGCCACCAGCAAAACGGTGGTGTGTGGACGCTGCTTGCGCCACGAACCGCCCTGGCAAACGCTGGTGACGGTCAACGATTATGTTGCCCCGCTTTCCACATTGATTAAGCGCTGGAAGTTCAGTAACAAGCCCGAACTCACAAGAGCGCTGGCGAGGTTATTGTTGCTGAGGATAAAACAGCAACAGCAGGCCGCGGATTTGCTGGTCGCCGTCCCTTTATGGCAACGCCGCCACTGGCGACGAGGCTACAACCAGGCAGACTTGCTGTGCCAACCCCTTTCCCGCTGGCTTGGTATTCGTTATCAGCCAGAAGCGATACGCCGAATACGGCCGACAGCCACGCAGCATCAGCTTTCCGCCAGACTGCGGAGGCAGAACCTGAAAAATGCCTTTCAGCTTGAATTTGCTGTCGCGGGTCTCCATATCGCCCTTGTGGACGATGTCGTCACGACCGGTACCACCGTAGCCGAGCTTTCCCGCCAGCTTTTGCAAAACGGCGCCGCGTCAGTTCAGGTATGGTGCCTGTGTCGCACCTTGTAGACCCTCTGTGATGGGCGTATTATAACCGACTAAAGTAGTCAACTATTAGGCCAAAGCTATGATCCGTATTTCCGATGCTGCACAAGCGCACTTTGCCAAACTGCTGGCGAATCAGGAAGAAGGGACACAAATCCGTGTATTTGTGATCAATCCTGGTACCCCAAACGCTGAATGCGGTGTTTCTTACTGCCCGCCGGATGCGGTGGAAGCCACCGACACTGCCCTGAAATTTGACCTGCTGACCGCGTACGTTGATGAGCTGAGCGCGCCGTATCTTGAAGATGCGGACATCGACTTCGTGACCGATCAGTTAGGGTCTCAGCTGACGCTGAAAGCACCGAACGCGAAAATGCGTAAAGTCTCCGACGATGCCCCGCTGATGGAGCGCGTTGAGTACATGCTGCAGGCAACGGTTAACCCGCAGCTTGCCGGCCATGGCGGTCGCGTATCGCTGATGGAAATCACCGATGAAGGGTTTGCGATTCTGCAATTCGGCGGCGGTTGTAACGGTTGTTCAATGGTGGATGTGACGCTGAAAGAAGGGATCGAGAAGCAGCTGCTGAACGAATTCCCTGAGCTGAAAGGCGTTCGCGATCTGACCGAACACCAGCGTGGTGAGCACTCTTACTACTGATTTCGCGTGCTGGCCTGCATTCACGTAGGCCTGATAAGCGCAGCGCCATCAGGCATTTTCGCCCGGCGGCGCTTCGCTTGCGCGGGCCTGTGAAATCTTCGCAGCCCGCTGATTCTTTTATTTCCCCGCAGCCTTCCGACGCTTATCCAAATCCTTAATCAACTTGTTCACCGACTCATCGGCGAACATCGCTTCGATCGTGGTGGAAAGCTTGCGTCGCCAGTTTTTATACTGGTAACTGGTGCCCGGAATATTGACTGGCCCGGCCATGTCCAGCCAGTCTTCCGGCTGAAGGCCCAGCAGCGCACTGTTGCTGTCTGCGATATAACGCTGCATGCCGCGATTCAGCGTGCTGGTCATGCTCATCAGCGTTGCTTTATGCCCGGCGCGTTTAGGCAAACAGCCGTATTTATGCAGCGCTTCCAGCAAACCTTGTTTCGCCAGTTCACGGTCCTGATACAGGCCGCGCAGGATAACTTCATCCGGATATAAGCCCAGCGTTTTGCCCAGCGTTAAATCCCCGCTTTCCCAGTAGCCTCTGAGCGTTGGCAAATCGTGCGTCGTTGCCACGGCCATCGACTGCTCCGGATACGCTTTTGGCGCGCGGAATGTCTTCTCGTGGTCGCTTTCGAAATAGAGCACTTTGTAGGAGTAGACGCCGCTCTTACGCAGTTTACCGACGATTTCCACCGGAACTGTGCCGAGATCTTCCCCGATAACCATGCACTGATGACGTTTGCTTTCCAACGCCAGAATTGACAGCAAATCGTCCACCGGATAATGCACATACGCGCCGTGGTCAGCGGTTTCGCCATAAGGTATCCACCACAAACGCAGGACAGACATCACATGGTCGATACGCAGTGCGCCGCAGTTTTGCATATTGGCCCGCAGCAAATCGATAAACGGCTCATAGGCGCGGGCAGTGATGATATGCGGGTCCATCGGCGGTAAACCCCAGTTCTGCCCAAGCGGCCCGAGGATATCCGGTGGTGCACCAACGGAGGCTTTCAGGCAATACAACTCGCGGTCACACCAGGTTTCCGAACCGCCTTCCGCCACGCCTACCGCAAGGTCACGGTACAGGCCAATCGGCATTTCGTACTGTTGGCATTCATTCCAGCAGGCGGCGAACTGGCACCAGGCCAGCCATTGCAGCCACAGGAAGAAATCCACTTCGTCGGCATGTTTCTCGCAGAACGCTTTCACTTCCGGGCTTTCGATATTCTGATAGGCTTCCGGCCAGGCTGGCCAGCCCCAGCGCATCTCGTCTTCTTTAACCTGATAAGCGTGCAGCGCATCAAACGCCGCTTGCCAGTACAGGCTTTCCCCTTCATTGAGCGCGAACTGACGGAAGGCCGCCATCTGGTCGTCGTCGCGCTTTGAGAAACCTTTCCATGCCATGCGCAGAGCAGTAATTTTCAGCGCGGTGACGGTGGCGTAATCCACCCACTCGGCATCACGGGCAGATTTCAGCGTCTGCTGGGTGGTCGGCAGTTTCCACCACTCCTGCGCTTCTTTGCTTTGGCGGAAATCTTCTACCGCATTCACGTCGATATAAATCACGTTCAGCCAACGGCGTGAAGAAGGGCTGTAAGGGCTGGCGCTTTCCGGGTTCGCAGGATAAAGCGCATGAATCGGGTTGAGGCCGATGAACGAGCCGCCGCGACGGGCGATTTCCGGCAACATCACTTTCAGATCGCCGAAATCGCCGATTCCCCAGTTGTTTTCAGAACGTAAGGTGTAGAGCTGCACGCAGCTGCCCCACAGCTTTTTGCCCTGCTTCAACGCCTGAGGCTCATAGCAGCGTTCAGGGGCAACAATCACCCGGCAGTGCCAGCGGCTTTCGCTCTGGGTTAATGTCAGCGTGTGATAGCCCTCAGGCAAACGGGCCAGCAGCGTCAGCGCTTTACCCGCACTGGCGTTGCCCTGATGCTGCGCACCCTCTTCCGTGGTCAGCATCCAGTGATAATCACCGTTGCCTTCCACCGCTAACGACATTTTCTTGCCGTGGGTAAAGACCAGCACGTTCGGCACCGGTGTGACGGCCACTTTGGTGGCCGTTGAGCTGTGATGCATTGCGTCGAGCAAACGTCGCTTGGTGTCGGCACCAATTGACTGAGGTTTGCCGTGGGCATTGATGTAACTTGGGCTGATGCCCGCCGCCTGCGCGGCATTGTCCAGACGTTTGCTCTCCATAGCGCTCCCTTAACGTTTCGCCTGCCAGATACGGCTCTGATAATCACGGATAGAACGATCCGAACTGAACATGCCGCAACGCGCGGTATTGAGGATCGCCGCACGCGTCCAGGCTTCCGGGTCACGATACAGTTCATCGACTTTCTTCTGCGCTTCCACGTAAGCCGCGAAATCGGCCATCACCAGATACGGGTCGCCGCCCTGCTTGCCCATGCTGTGCAGCATCTGGTCAAACGCATGTTTGTCGCCGCCGCTGTACTTGCCGCTTTCCAGCTCTTTGAGCACCGCATCCAGCACTTTGTCTTTCTTGCGCCACTTCAGCGGGTCATAGCCTTTGGCCTTGAGGGCTTTCACCTCTTCCACGGTATGGCCGAAAATGAAGATGTTTTCTTCGCCGACTTTCTCCGCGATTTCAACGTTCGCGCCGTCCAGCGTACCGACGGTTAACGCGCCATTCAGCGCCAGCTTCATGTTGCCGGTACCCGAAGCTTCTTTGCCCGCCGTGGAAATCTGCTCGGAAACATCCGCCGCCGGGATCAGCATTTCAGCCGCCGACACGCAGTAATCCGGCAGGAACACGACTTTCAGCTTGTCGCCGACTTTCGGGTCGTTGTTGACCGCTTCAGCCACTTTATTGATGGCGAAAATGATGTTCTTCGCCAGGTAGTAACCCGGAGCGGCTTTAGCACCGAACAGGAACACGCGCGGCACGCGGTCGGCTTTCGGGTTCTCGCGGATCTCTTTATAGAGCGCAAGAATGTGCAGCAGGTTCAGGTGCTGACGCTTGTATTCGTGCAGGCGTTTAATCTGAATATCGAAAATCGCCGCAGGGTTAATTTCAATCCCGGTACGGTGCTTCACGAACTCCGCCAGGCGCTGTTTATTCGCCAGCTTGATGTCGCGATACGTTTTGCGGAACTTCGCGTCGTCGGCGTATTTTTCCAGCTTGATCAACTGGTCTAAATCGTTGGCCCACTCTTTTTTCAGGCTCTTATCGAGCAGCGCCGCCAGCGCCGGGTTGCACTGTTTAATCCAGCGACGCGGCGTGATGCCGTTGGTCACGTTATGGAATTTGTTCGGCCAAAGCTTGTGATATTCCGGGAACAAGTCTTTCACCACCAAATCAGAGTGTAGCGCCGCCACACCGTTGACCGCGAAGCCGCTCACCACGCACATGTTCGCCATGCGAACCTGTTTGTCATGCACCACTGCCAGCTTCGCCCAAACCGCGTCGTCGCCCGGCCAGGTTTTCTCGACCAGCACTTTAAAGCGCTTGTTGATGTCGTTGATGATTTGCATGTGACGCGGCAGCAGCGCTTTCACCAGCTTCTCATCCCAGCACTCCAGCGCTTCTGGCATCAAAGTATGGTTGGTGTAGGCGAAGGTTTTGCTGGTGATAGCCCAGGCGTCATCCCAGCTCAGCTGATGCTCATCAATCAGCACGCGCAGCAGTTCAGGGATGGCGATAGTCGGGTGAGTGTCGTTCAGCTGAATAACTTCAAACTTCGGCAGTTCCGCCAGCTTGCGCCCCGCCAGATGATGGCGGCGCAGAATATCAGCCACAGAGCAAGCACACTGGAAGTACTGCTGCATCAGGCGCAGCTTTTTGCCCGCCAGATGGTTGTCGTTCGGGTAGAGGACTTTCGTCAGTTTTTCGGCGTCGATACCCTGCTGCTCAGCACGCAGGAAATCGCCATCGTTGAATTTCGTCAGGTTAAACGGGTGTGCATGCGTGGCCTGCCACAGACGCAGCGGCTGCGCCACGCCATTACGGTAGCCCAGAACAGGCAAATCCCACGCCTGGCCGACCATCGTAAATGCGGGTTCCCAGTGGCCTTTCACCACTTTACCGCCAATGCCAACCTGCACGTCCAGCGCTTCGTTGTGGCGGAACCACGGGTAGCTGTTACGGTGCCAGTCGTCCGGCGCTTCCATCTGCTGCCCGTCGGCAAAAGACTGACGGAACAGACCGTACTGATAGTTGAGGCCATAGCCCGTACCGGACTGGCCCACTGTCGCCATCGAATCCAGGAAACACGCGGCCAGACGCCCCAGCCCGCCGTTGCCCAGACCCGGGTCAATTTCTTCTTCCAGCAGGTCGGTCAGCGAAATATCGTGCCCTTTCAGCACGTCAGTGACTTCCTGATACCAGCCGAGGTTCAGCAGATTGTTGCCCGTCAAACGACCAATCAGGAACTCCATCGAAATGTAGTTCACGTGGCGCTGGTTCTTCTCAGGTTTCGCCGCGGGTTGCGCCGCCAGCATTTCCGCCAGGGCACCGCTCACGGCGTGCCACCACTGGCGCTGCGTCATTTCATTCGCACTCTGGAGGCCATATCGCTGCCACTGACGCGTCAGCGCAGCCTGAAACTGTTCTTTATTGAAGGTTAGCTGTGACATAAGGGATCCAATCCTGTTAGCTAAAACGTTGGCGCTAGTGTGCCAGGCTCCCCTGCCAACGTCCTCATCCTGGCAGGCATTAGCCAGGGAGGAGTAGCAGGGATGAGCGAGAAGTGTGATCGCCGCCACTATAACGTTAGCTTCTCACACTGGTTCTGCTCAGTTTTACTCCAGGATTGTTGCAAACGGTGAAAGATCGTTTGGCTAAATAGGGTAAATGCTGGAAATGATTACTTACGTGTAATAATAATTCCGCATTAACCCACCGGATTCATGTTTTATTTTCTGACTATCCCGCCCCTGAATTATAAATGCTTAAGAATGACCTTATTGATTAAAACCGGGGTTCAATAAATTTCCGTCGAATTAGCAAAACCAGTAACGACGTGCACTGGCACCGGTTTCAGTGTCTTCGTTTACCCTTCATTAAGAATTGTGACAGAGTGCAAAATCATAAGCATAAAATCCGGACATAACTTGCAATAATTAAGCGATTGGCCGACCTTAATAGACATTAATTACGAAGCGCGAAAAAAACAAACCTCTTACTCTCACAGTGAAGTGATAACCCTATGTTGATTCCGTCAAAATTAAGTCGCCCTGTCCGCCTCGAACACACAGTGGTTCGTGAGCGGTTACTGGCGAAACTTTCCGGCGCGAACAATTACCGTCTTGCGCTGATAACAAGTCCGGCAGGATACGGAAAAACCACTCTCATTTCACAGTGGGCGGCAGGGAAAAGCGAACTGGGCTGGTTCTCTCTGGATGACGGAGACAATCAGCAGGAACGTTTTGCCAGCTATCTGATTGCGGCCATTCAGCAGGCGACCGGCGGCCATTGTGCTGCCAGTGAGACCATGGTGCAGAAACGGCAATATGCCAGCCTGACCTCGCTGTTTGCGCAGCTTTTTATTGAACTCAATGCCTGGCAGAAACCTCTGCTGCTGGTGATTGACGATTATCATCTGATAACCAACCCGGTTATCCATGATGCGATGCGCTTTTTCCTGCGCCATCAACCGGAAAACATGACTCTGGTCGTGCTGTCGCGAAACCTGCCGCAGTTGGGTATCGCCAATTTGCGCGTGCGCGATCAGCTGCTCGAAATTGGCAGTCAGCAACTGGCGTTCAATCATCAGGAAGCGAAGCAGTTTTTCGACTGCCGTCTGACCTCCCCGATTGAAGCCGCAGAAAGCAGCCGCATGTGCGATGACGTTGCCGGTTGGGCAACGGCATTACAGCTTATTGCGTTATCCGCCCGTCAGAATAACAGCGCGGTTCATCACTCGGCGCGCCGCCTGGCAGGCATCAACGCCAGCCATTTGTCCGATTATCTGGTGGATGAAGTGCTGGATAATGTGGATTTGCCGACCCGTCATTTCCTGCTGAAAAGCTCCCTTCTGCGCTCGATGAACGATGCGCTGATTGTGCGCGTCACCGGGGAAGAAAACGGCCAAATGCGGCTGGAAGAGGTCGAACGCCAGGGTTTGTTCCTGCAACGCATGGACAACTCCGGCGAGTGGTTCAGCTTCCACCCGCTGTTCGGCAGCTTCCTGCGTCAGCGTTGCCAGTGGGAACTGGCTACCGAACTGCCAGAGATCCACCGCGCCGCCGCCGAAAGCTGGATGGCGCAAGGCTTCCCTGGCGAGGCCATCCATCACGCGCTGTCCGCGGGTGATGCGAAAATGCTGCGTGACATTCTGCTCAACCACGCCTGGGGCTTGTTCCATCACAGCGAACTGTCTTTGCTGGAAGAGTCTTTGGCGGCCCTTCCGTGGGAAAGCCTGCTGGAAAATCCGCGCCTGGTGTTGTTGCAAGCCTGGCTGATGCAGAGCCAGCATCGCTACAGCGAAGTGAACACGCTGCTGGCCCGAGCGGAAGCAGAGATGAGCGGTGAAATGGATGCGACGATGCACGCCGATTTCAACGCCCTAAGGGCACAGGTTGCTATCAACGATGGCAATCCTGATGAAGCCGAGCGTCTGGCGATGGTTGCTCTCGACGAATTGCCGATCGCCAGTTATTACAGTCGTATCGTTGCCACCTCGGTGCACGGCGAAGTGCTGCATTGCCAGGGGAAACTCAGCAAGTCGCTGGCGGTGATGCAGCAAACCGAACAGATGGCGCGTCGCCATGAGGTCTGGCACTACGCGCTATGGAGCCTGATCCAACAAGGCGAAATCCTGTTCGCGCAGGGCTTTTTACAAGCCGCGTGGGAAACTCAGGAAAAAGCCTTCCAGCTGATTCGCGAGCAACATCTTGAACAGCTGCCGATGCACGAGTTCCTGTTGCGCATTCGCGCGCAACTGCTGTGGGCCTGGGCACGTCTGGATGAAGCGGAACTGAGTGCCCGTCACGGGATGGAAGTGCTGGCGAATTTCCAGCCTCAGCAACAGTTACAATGCCTGGCGCTGCTGGTACAAAGTTCGCTGGCGCGTGGCGATCTGGATAACGCCCGCAATCATCTCAACCGTCTGGAAAACCTGCTCGGCAATGGGCAGTATCACAGCGACTGGGTGTCGAACGCCGATAAAGTGCGCGTGATTTACTGGCAGATGATTGGCGATAAGAAATCCGCCGCCAACTGGCTGCGCCACACGCCAAAACCGGAGTTTGCCAATAACCACTTCCTGCAAAGCCAGTGGCGCAATATCGCTCGTGCGCAGATTCTGCTGGGTGAATTTGAACCCGCCGAAATCGTGCTGGAAGAACTCAATGAAAATGCCCGCAGCCTGCGCCTGATGAGCGATCTCAACCGCAACCTGCTGCTGCTCAATCAGCTTTACTGGCAGGCAAATCGGAAGAACGATGCCCAACGCGTGCTGATGGAAGCGCTGACGCTCGCCAACCGCACCGGTTTTATCAGCCACTTCGTGATTGAAGGTGAAGCCATGGCGCAGCAGTTGCGCCAGTTGATTCAGCTCAACACGCTACCGGAGCTGGAGCAGCATCGTGCGCAGCGCATTCTGCGTGAGATTAACCAGCATCATCGGCACAAATTTGCGCATTTTGACGAGAACTTCGTTGAACGTCTGCTGAATCATCCTGAAGTGCCGGAACTGATCCGCACCAGCCCCCTCACGCAACGCGAGTGGCAGGTGTTAGGGCTGATTTATTCAGGCTACAGCAATGAGCAGATTGCCGGAGAGCTGGACGTGGCGGCCACGACCATCAAAACGCATATTCGCAATTTGTATCAAAAGCTCGGCGTGGCACACCGCCAGGCGGCGGTGCAGCATGCCCAGCAGTTGCTGAAAATGATGGGGTATGGGGTTTAAGTTTCCCCTCACCCCGACCCTCTCCCCAAAGGGACGAGGGAGAAAAGACAGCTCCGATCAGTCCCCTCTCCTCTCTGAGGAGAGGGTTAGGGTGAGGAGAATCAGCACAACTCCAGCTGAATATTATTCTCCGCAATCACCTGCATCACGCCCGCTGGCGGCATCACATCGGTATACACCGCGTCGACCAGGCTGATACTGCCCATGTTCACCATTGCATTGCGGCCAAACTTCGAGTGGTCGACGACCAGCATCACATGGCGAGAGTTTTCAATGATCGCCCGTTTGGTGCGCACTTCGTGGTAATCGAACTCCAGCAGCGAACCGTCGCTGTCGATGCCGCTGATCCCCAGGATGCCGTAATCCAGACGGAACTGAGAGATAAAATCGAGGGTGGCTTCACCGATGATCCCTCCGTCGCGACTACGTAACTCACCGCCCGCCAGAATCACCCGAAAGTCTTCTTTTGCCATCAGCGTGTTCGCCACGTTGAGGTTGTTGGTGACAATGCGTAAATCAGAGTGATTGAGCAGCGCGTGCGCCACCGCTTCTGGCGTGGTACCGATATCGATAAACAACGCGGAACCGTTCGGGATCTGGCTGGCCACTTTCCGGGCAATGCGCTCTTTTTCCGCCGCCTGGGTGGCTTTTCGGTCTTGCCATGAGGTGTTGACCGAACTGGACGGCAGCGCCGCGCCACCGTGGTGACGCAAAATCATCTGTTGCTCTGCCAGGTCGTTCAGGTCGCGACGAATGGTTTGCGGGCTGACGGCAAACTGCTCCACCAGCTCTTCTGTGCTGACATAACCCTGCTTTTTTACCAGCTCGATAATCGCGTCATGACGTTGTGTTTGTTTCATGCAAGATCCCTGGAATTATTATGTTCGTTTTCGCACATTCTGCGTATCGGCAAACGCCATCGCCAGGCCAACCACCAGCCCGGTCACATGGGCACCATTGGCAATCGACATCCCGAAAAGATTAAACCAGCCGGCCACCAGCCACAGCAGCGAGAAAATAATAAGCCCACGTTGCAGGAAGATCCCGCTTTGTGGATCGCGCTCACCGCGCAGCCAGGCATACCCCATCAGCGCATACACCACGCCGGACAAGCCACCAAACCACGGCCCGCTAAATTTGTGCTGGATAAAGCCGCTCAACAGGGCGCTGATCACCGTAATCACCAGCAGTTTTCCGCTGCCGATGCGCTTTTCAATCATCCCGCCGAGATACCACCACCATAACAGGTTGAAGAGGATATGCATCAGCGAGAAGTGCATAAACGCGTGGGTGAAGTAACGCCACAACTCAAACTGCAGGGAAGCGTCGTACGGCCATGCCAGCCACACCATCACGGCCTGATCGCCCATCACGTTCATCGCAATAAACACCAGAATGCAGGCGCAGGCGATGAGCCAGGTCAAAGGCCCGGCATTGCTTTTCAGCGTGGCAAGAAAAGGGAAGCGACGGTAGTGCAATCCGCTGTTGGTATGGCCTGATTGCCAGCTCGCCGCTAAATAGCGTGGGTCGGCAGGGTTTTCCAGAAAGCGCGCCAGCTCGTTTTGCACCAGTGCGGCCTGGCTTTCATCCGCCAGCCAGACATCGGTTTGAGTATGCTGCTGAATCGTCAGGATAACGCCCTGCGTCGCCATGTAGTCGACGAACGCCTGGGCCACGCGCGGGTTAGTAAAAGAGGTAATCATCAACATACGGGGCGTCGCTTATTCCACACAAAAGAGGACAGTATACCGTCTTAGCTACCGTGCGCCACTTCAGCCGGGAAATGGCGATGCCAGGCGTCAAAGCCCCCGTCAACGCTGTAAACCTGGTCATAGCCCTGTTGCAGCAGATACTGCGCCGCCCCTTTGCTGCTGTTGCCGTGGTAGCACATCACCATCACCGGCGTCTCGAAATCGGTATCGCGCATAAACGCGCCCAGCGTGTCGTTAGTCAGATGAATCGCTTCCGGGGTGTGGCCCATTGCATAGCTCTGCGGGTCACGAATATCCACCATCACCGCCAGTCCCTGATGCAGTTTCTGGTGCGCTTCTTCTACGTTGATACATTCAAACTGATCCATGGTGCTCTCTTTTGTTCTCTGAAGTTGTGCGGTGTTTATACCCTCACCCCGGCCCTCTCCCTAAAAGGGAGAGGGGGAAAAGCATGCCTTCGCGCCCTTCCGGAAGAGGGTGCAAATCATCCCCTCGCCCCTTTGGGGAGAGGGTTAGGGTGAGGGGCAAAGATATCCACATTATGTTACCCCGTAGTGTACGTCCTGGCGGCAGGGAAACGCTAATTTGTTACACGCATCACTCTGAAATGTTTTTTTGATGTTACCAATTGCTCGTTTGTTTGCTATATTGAGCGATAACGAACATTTATGAGCTTTAACGAAAGTGCGAGAGGGCGCAGCATGGAAACCAAAGATCTGATTGTGATAGGCGGTGGCATCAACGGTGCCGGTATCGCGGCAGATGCCGCAGGACGCGGTTTATCCGTGCTGATGCTGGAAGCACAGGATTTAGCCTGTGCCACATCGAGCGCCAGCTCCAAACTGATTCACGGTGGCCTGCGCTACCTGGAACACTACGAATTCCGCCTGGTCAGCGAAGCGTTGGCTGAACGTGAGGTGCTGTTAAAAATGGCGCCTCACATCGCGTTCCCGATGCGTTTTCGTTTACCGCATCGCCCGCATCTTCGCCCGGCGTGGATGATTCGCATCGGTCTGTTTATGTACGACAATCTCGGTAAACGCACCAGCCTGCCGAGTTCCACCGGGTTGCGTTTTGGCGCAGACTCCGTGCTTAAGCCGGAAATCGTGCGCGGTTTCGAATATTCCGACTGCTGGGTAGACGATGCTCGTCTGGTGTTAGCCAACGCGCAAATGGTGGTGAAGAAAGGCGGCGAAGTGCTCACCCGCACCCGCGCGACCTCTGCTCGCCGCGAAAATGGTCTGTGGATTGTTGAAGCAGAAGATATCGATACCGGCGAGAAATTCAGCTGGCAGACGCGTGGTCTGGTCAATGCGACGGGCCCGTGGGTAAAACAATTCTTCGACGACGGCATGCACCTGCCTTCTCCGTACGGGATTCGTCTGATCAAAGGCAGCCACATCGTGGTGCCACGCGTGCATACGCAGAAGCAGGCGTACATTCTGCAAAACGAAGATAAGCGTATCGTGTTTGTCATTCCGTGGATGGATGAGTTCTCGATCATCGGCACCACCGACGTGGAATACAAAGGCGATCCGAAAAACGTCGAAATTGACGAAAGTGAAATCAATTACCTGCTGAAGGTGCATAACGCGCACTTCAAAAAACAGCTTGGTCGCGACGACATTGTCTGGACTTATTCCGGCGTGCGTCCGCTGTGTGATGACGAGTCAGATTCTCCGCAGGCAATTACCCGCGACTACACGCTGGACATCCACGACGTCGACGGTCAGGCACCGCTGCTGTCTGTCTTTGGCGGCAAACTGACGACCTATCGCAAGCTGGCAGAACACGCGCTGGAAAAACTGACGCCGTACTATAAAGGCATCGGCCCGGCGTGGACCAAAGGCTCGGTGCTGCCTGGCGGTGAAATCGAAGGCGATCGCGATGATTACGCCGCGAAACTTCGCCGTCGTTATCCGTTTATCAGCGAAGGCATGGCACGCCATTTTGCCCGCACCTATGGCAGCAACAGCGAATGGATTTTGGGTGAAGCCAAAGAGATCGCCGAGCTAGGCGAGCACTTTGGGCACGAGTTCTATGAAGCGGAACTGCGCTACCTGGTGGAACACGAGTGGGTACGCCGTCTGGATGACGCTATCTGGCGTCGCACGAAGCAAGGGATGTGGCTGAATGCCGAAGAGCAGTCTCGCGTAGCACAATGGCTGGTACAACACGTGGGAAAGCGTGAACTGTCGTTGGCATCGTAGTCGAGGAAAATAATGCCGGATGGCGCTAACGCTTATCCGGCCTACAAAATCGTAGGCCGGGTCAGGCGAAGCCGCCACCCGGCATGTTTATTAAAGCCTCACCGGATCAATATGCCAGATAGTCTCTGCATACTCCTGAATGGTTCTGTCTGACGAGAAGTAGCCCATGTTGGCGATGTTGCGCATCGCTTTGGTGGTCCACTCTTCCGGATTTTTATACAGCTCATCCACTTTATCCTGACAGTCCACGTAGCTGCGGAAATCCGCCAGCACCTGATAGTGATCGCCAAAGTTAATCAGCGAATCCACCAGATCACGGTAGCGGCCCGGCTCTTCAGGGCTGAACAAACCTGTCGCGATTTGCGTCAGCACCTGATGCAACTCTTCATCCTGATCGTAGTAATCACGTGGCTTGTAGCCTTTGGCGCGCAGCGCTTCAACCTCCTCCGCCGTGTTACCAAAGATAAAGATGTTTTCATCGCCGACGTGCTCCAGCATTTCGACGTTCGCTCCGTCGAGCGTGCCGATGGTCAGCGCGCCGTTGAGCGCAAACTTCATATTACTGGTGCCCGACGCTTCCGTTCCCGCCAGCGAAATCTGTTCGGAAAGATCGGCCGCCGGGATGATCAGCTGCGCCAGGCTGACGCTGTAGTTCGGGATAAACACCACCTTCAGCTTGTCACCAATCTGCGGGTCGTTGTTGATAACCTTCGCTACATCGTTAATCAGATGAATGATGTGCTTCGCCATGTAATACGCCGAGGCCGCTTTACCGGCGAAGATGTTTACCCGCGGCACCCACTCGGCCTTCGGATCGGCCTTGATGCGGTTGTAGCGGGTAATGACGTGCAGCACGTTCATCAACTGACGTTTGTACTCGTGGATACGCTTAATTTGCACATCGAACAGCGATTTCGGGCTGACCACAACGTTCAGCTGTTGGGCGATGTACTCGGCTAAACGCTTTTTGTTCTCGTGCTTGGCGTGATGCACCGCCTGATTCACCAGCGGGTAATCCAGGTGTTGTTCCAGTTCCGTCAACTGGCTCAGGTCCGTACGCCAGGTGCGGCCAATATTTTCATCAAGCACTTCAGACAGCGACGGGTTCGCCAGCGCCAGCCAGCGACGCGGTGTGACGCCATTGGTGACGTTGGTAAAGCGCATCGGGAAAATCTTCGCAAAGTCGGCAAACAGCGATTGCACCATCAGGTTAGAGTGCAGCTCTGACACACCGTTAACCTTGTGGCTGATAACCACCGCCAGCCACGCCATGCGGACACGTCGGCCATTGGATTCATCGATGATAGACGTGCGGCTCAGCAGCCCGGTGTCGTTCGGGTACTGCTCCTGCAAGGTCTTCAGGAAGTAGTCGTTAATTTCGAAGATGATTTGCAGGTGGCGCGGCAGAATTTTGCCGAGCATCTCAACCGGCCAGGTTTCCAGCGCTTCGCTCATCAGCGTGTGGTTGGTGTAGGAGAACACCTGGCACGTCACGTTGAAAGCGTCATCCCAGCTGAACTTATGCTCGTCAATCAGCAGACGCATCAGCTCCGGAATCGACAGCACCGGATGGGTGTCGTTCAGGTGAATGGCGATTTTTTCGGACAGGTTGTTGTAGGTTCTGTGCAACTGATAATGGCGGCTGAGAATATCCTGCACCGTTGCCGAAACAAGGAAATATTCCTGACGCAGACGCAGCTCTCGCCCGGAATACGTTGAGTCATCCGGGTACAGCACGCGAGACACGTTCTCGGAGTGGTTTTTATCTTCCACCGCCGCGAAGTAGTCACCCTGGTTGAACTTACCGAGGTTAATTTCGCTGCTCGCCTGCGCGTTCCACAGGCGCAGCGTGTTAGTCGCGTCGGTGTCATAGCCAGGAATGATTTGGTCGTAGGCCACCGCCAGAATCTCTTCGGTTTCGACCCAGCGGGATTTCTTGCCTTCCTGCTGAATACGTCCGCCGAAACGCACCGCATAGCGGGTGTTGTGGCGTTTGAATTCCCAAGGGTTGCCGTACTCCAGCCAGTAATCCGGCGATTCTTTCTGTCGGCCATCGACAATGTTCTGTTTGAACATGCCGTAGTCGTAGCGAATACCGTAGCCGCGGCCCGGCAAGCCTAACGTGGCGAGAGAATCGAGGAAACAGGCCGCCAGACGACCGAGGCCACCGTTACCCAGCCCCGGGTCATTCTCTTCGCCAATCAGCTCTTCGAGATCGAGCCCCATCCCTTCCAGCGCGTTTTTCACGTCCTCATAAATACCGAGCGACAACAGCGCATTGGAAAGGGTGCGACCAATCAGGAACTCCATCGACAGGTAATAAACCTGACGGCCTTCCTGTGAAAGCTGTGCGCGGTTAGAGCGCAGCCAGCGTTCGACCAGACGGTCACGAACCGCAAACAACGTGGCGTTCAGCCATTCGTGTTTGTTGGCTATCGCCGGATCTTTCCCGATGGTGAACATCAGCTTATAGGCAATGGAGTGCTTCAGTGCCTCAACGCTGAGGGTTGGCGATGCGTAAGTAAAAGGTGCATTCATAAGAGGGTCCTGTGATTACATCAAGCGTTGATAAAGCTCGCGGTAAGACGTCGCCGCGACTTGCCAGCTAAAATCCATGCTCATCGCCTGGCGCTGGACATAGCGCCAGAGCGAAGGGCGCGACCACAACACGAAAGCACGCCTGATGGCTCTTAGCAGCGACCAGGCATTACTGTCTTCGAACACAAATCCACTGGCGATGCCGTCCGCCAGGTTTTCCAGCGAACTGTCGGACACCGTATCAGCCAACCCGCCAGTGCGACGCACCAGCGGCAGCGTGCCGTATTTCAAACCGTAAAGCTGCGTTAAGCCGCAAGGCTCAAAGCGCGACGGCACCAGAATCACGTCCGCGCCGCCCATGATGCGGTGCGAGAATGCTTCGTGATAACCAATTTGCACGCCAACTTGCCCTGGATGTTCAGCTGCGGCGGCGAGGAAACCTTCCTGCAACACCGGATCGCCAGCCCCCAGCAGGGCCAGTTGCCCGCCTTGTTCCAGCAGACCCGGCAGCGCTTCGAGCACCAAATCCAGCCCTTTCTGGCTGGTGAGACGGCTGACCACCGCAAACAGTGGCACTTTGTCATTCACCTTCAGGCCCATCGCAATTTGCAGCTGGCGCTTGTTTTCGGCTTTCTCTTCAAGCTGATCGCGGTTGTAGCGCGCCGCCAGCAGCAGGTCGTTTTCCGGGCTCCAGATTTGGGCATCTACGCCATTGAGAATGCCCGACAGCCGCCCTTCCTGATGGCGCTGACGCAGCAGCCCTTCCATCCCGTAGGCAAACTGCGGCTCGGTGATTTCACGCGCATAAGTCGGGCTGACCGCCGTGATGTGATCGGCGTAATACAGCCCGGCTTTCAGGAACGAAATCTGCCCGTTAAACTCCAGTCCGTGCATGTTGTAGAACGACCATGGCAAGCCGATGTCATTCATATGATGCGCATAAAACATCCCCTGATAAGCCAGGTTGTGCACCGTGAAGACTGACTTTGCCGGGTGACCGCGTGCGGCGAGATACGCCGGAGCCAGCCCCGCATGCCAGTCGTGCGCATGGACAATCTCAGGTCGCCAGAACGGATCCAGCCCACTCGCCATTTCAGCGCCAACCCAACCCAGCAGCGCAAAACGCTGCACGTTGTCGGTATACGCAAACTGATTGGTGTCGTGATACGGGCTCCCGGGGCGGTCGTATAAATGTGGCGCATCAATCAGATAGATGCCCACGCCGTTATAATGGCCGAACAGCAGCGTAATGCGTCCGGCAAAGGTGTCGCGACGGGTCACTACCTGTGCATCCGTCACGCCGCGGCGAATGTCCGGGAAGGCTGGCAACAGAACGCGTGTATCAACCCCATCGGCAATTTGCGCCGCCGGTAACGCGCCAAGCACATCCGCCAGACCGCCCGTTTTCAGCAGCGGGAACATCTCTGAACATACATGTAAAACCTGCATTATCGCTCCTGTCAGCCCTGCAGTTTGCGCAGCATTTCACGCGTCACCAGCACTATGCCTTCCTCTGAACGGTAGAAACGACGTGCGTCCTCTTCCGCATTTTCTCCAATCACCATGCCTTCCGGGATAACGCAGGCGCGGTCGATAACACAGCGGCGCAGGCGACATGAACGCCCGACCCAGACATCCGGCAATAACACTGCCGAATCAATGTTACAAAACGAGTTTATCCGCACTCGCGGGAACAACACCGATTGCACCACCACGGAGCCGGAGATGATGCACCCGCCGGAAACCAGCGAGTTCAGCGTCATGCCGTGGCTGCCCGAACGGTCTTGCACAAACTTCGCGGGCGGCAGCGATTCCATGTGTGTACGTATCGGCCAGTTCTGGTCGTACATATCCAGTTCAGGCGTGACGGAGGCGAGGTCGAGGTTCGCCTTCCAGTACGCTTCCAGCGTCCCGACATCACGCCAGTACGGTTCTGCTTCCGGATCTGACTGCACGCAAGACAGTGGGAAAGGATGTGCATATGCCATGCCAGCTTTAACGATTTTCGGGATGATATCTTTGCCGAAGTCGTGGCTGGAATTGGCATCTTCGTCGTCTTCCGCCAGCAGCCCATAAAGGTAATCTGCATCAAAGATATAGATACCCATGCTGGCGAGTGATTTGCTGTCGTCACCCGGCATGGTTGGCGGCTTGGCCGGTTTTTCGACGAACTCGATAATCTTGTCTTCGTTATCGACGTCCATTACGCCGAACGCTGTTGCCTCAGCAACGGGCACTGGCATGCAGGCTACGGTGCAACGCGCGCCTTTTTCGACGTGGTCGATAAGCATGCGTGAGTAGTCCTGCTTGTAGATATGGTCACCGGCGAGGATAACGATATATTCGGCCTTATAACGACGAATAACATCCAGGTTTTGCGTCACCGCATCCGCCGTGCCGCGATACCAGTTTTCACCGCTGACGCGCTGCTGTGCAGGCAGCAGGTCAACAAACTCGTTCATCTCTTCGCTGAAGAAAGACCAGCCGCGCTGAATGTGCTGCACCAGCGTGTGCGACTGATACTGGGTAATCACGCCGATACGGCGAATACCAGAGTTAATGCAGTTAGAGAGAGCAAAGTCGATGATGCGGAACTTACCACCGAAATGCACCGCGGGTTTGGCGCGGGTGGTGGTCAAATCTTTAAGTCGGGTTCCGCGCCCACCGGCGAGGATCAGCGCCACCGATTTGATCGGCAATTGACGCGCTAACATCAGAGGATCGTTCTTTTCAAGTCTAACCATGATTAACTCCTTTTTTCGCTCGTTATCTGTTCGAGCGGACCTTTTCGAATGCGCACACTCCGTGCGCGGGCCCATGCCAGACAGCCAGGGTGACCGGATTATCCTCTCCGGCGAATGGAGGAATGGCGCGCCACTCCCCTTCAGGTAAAACCATGTCGGCAACGTCCTGTGACGCGTTGAGGGTGATAAGCCACGTGTCTGCCAGCAGGATTTGCATCTGCGGGCTGCCGTGCTGCCACTCTTCTGCACTCAGGGGATGCGCGTCCTTGTTGAACCAGCTAACGCTGCCGTCTCCCTCTTCCCACCAGCGATCCTCAGTCAGGGCCGGGATCTGCTTGCGAAGATGAATCAGTGCAGCGGTAAATGTCGTCAGGCCAGCATTGGCTTTTTCCCAGTCAAGCCAGGTGAGCGCGTTGTCCTGACAGTAAGCATTGTTGTTTCCGTGCTGACTGTGGCCGTGTTCATCGCCCGCCAGCAGCATCGGTGTCCCTTGTGATAAAAGCAGTGTGGCCATCAGGGCATGAACACTGGCTCGCCGCCGCTCAATCACGTCAAGACTGCCGCCTAACCCCTCTATACCATGGTTATTACTGTGATTGTTGTTAGTCCCGTCGCGGTTCTCTTCGCCGTTCGCCTCATTGTGTTTCTGATTGAAACAGACGCAGTCGCGCAGGGTAAATCCGTCGTGCGCCGTCACCAGATTGACCGACGCAGACGGTCGTCGCCCGTTGCGTTTAAACACATCGCTGGATGCCGCAAAACGGTTGGCAAAGTCGCCGAGAGACAGATTTTGCTGCAACCAAAAGCTTCTTACCGCGTCACGGAAGTGATCGTTCCATTCAGCAAACAGCGGTGGGAAATTTCCGACCTGATACCCGCCGTCACCGATATCCCACGGCTCGGCGATAAGCTTCACGGCTGAAAGCTGCGGGTCGTTTTTGATGGCTTCAAACAGCGGTGCGTCCTGACGGAAATCCGGGGTTCTGCCCAGCACAGAAGCCAGATCAAAACGGAAGCCGTCCACATGGCACTCATCGACCCAAAACCGCAGGCACTGAAGGGCATAGTCCACCGTACCCGGCGAGCTGAGATTCAGGGTGTTTCCGCAGCCCGTCCAGTTGTGATAATCACCATCGTCCCTTATCCAATAATAGCTACGGTTGTCGATTCCGCGCAGGGAGAAGGTCGGCCCGTCGAGATCGATCTCCGCACTGTGGTTGAGCACAATGTCGAGGATCACTTCAATTCCCGCCGCATGCAGCGCCTTCACCGCATCGCGAAACTCGTTAATCGCCAGTTCCGGCGACGTGGCATAACGCGGTTCAACCGCAAACATCGCCAGCGGGTTGTAGCCCCAATAATTGGAGAGCCCAAGCCGTTGCAGGCGCGGTTCACTGGCAAACTGCGCGACAGGCAGCAGTTCCAGCGCGGTAATGCCGAGCTTCTGGAAATACGCAATCATCAGCGGATGTGCGAGGGCGCGGTACGTGCCGGCAATCTCTTTCGGGATACCCGGATGCAGATACGTCAGCCCTTTCACATGCGCTTCGTAAACGATGGTGCTGCCCCACGGCGTCCGCGGTGGCGTGTCGTTTTCCCAGTCGTAATGGAGATCGACGACCACGGAACGCGGCGCTACCGACGCGCTATCGCGGCTGTCGGGTTGATCATGTCCACTGTGCAGGATCGGATCGTCTTTTGCTTCGCCCTCTACGCGGAGAGCGCAAGGGTCGATCAGCAACTTCGCAGGGTTGAAACGGTGCCCGTGATGTGGCTCCCACGGACCGTGCACGCGGAATCCGTAGCGCAGCCCCGGCCGCGCGTTGGGCAGATAACCATGCCACACATCCTGCGTGCGGCCTGGTAAATCTTCGCGGTGCTCATTGCCCTCCTTGTCAAACACACACAGCTCGACCCGTTCCGCATGCGCAGAGAAGAGCGTGAAGTTCACGCCCTGCCCGTCATAGCTTGCGCCAAGCGGTGTAGGTTTACCTGCCGTGAGTTTGCTCATTCCCCCTCCCGAACCAGCCAGATAGTGGACAG
Organism: Pantoea sp. sgz302252; assembly: GCF_047713085.1. Lineage (NCBI taxonomy): Bacteria > Pseudomonadati > Pseudomonadota > Gammaproteobacteria > Enterobacterales > Erwiniaceae > Pantoea > Pantoea sp. sgz302252. The sequence goes on along the minus strand of NZ_JBLFJW010000024.1, from coordinate 10,683 downwards.
CGGCGGCAGCGTGACAGACAGTGAGTTCGGACGCCCGTGACTCGCGATGTCATCGCTGTGTACGGCTCCACCATTCCCGGCATTGCTGCCGTGATAATGCATCGAATCGGTATTCAGGATTTCACGCCAGCGCCCTGGCTGGTTGATACCAAAGCGGTAGTGCGTGCGCGGCACCGGCGTAAAATTGCTGGCGACAATGATTTCATTGCCTTGCTTGTCGCGGCGCACAAACACGAACACGGAACGCTCGTGGTCATCCACCACCAGCCACTCAAAGCCATACGAGTCGTAATCCAGTTCGTGCATCGCTTTGTGGTGGCGATAGGTCAGGTTGAGGTCCCGCACCAGACGTTGTACGCCGTGATGCCAGTTGTCGCCCCCTTCCAGCAGATGCCAGTCGAGGCTGCTGTCGTGGTTCCACTCGCGCCCCTGTGCAAACTCGTTGCCCATAAACAGCAGCTTTTTACCCGGGAAGGCATACAGCCAGCCGTAATAGGCGCGCAGGTTGGCGAATTTCTGCCACGCATCACCCGGCATACGGTCGAGAATCGATTTCTTGCCGTGCACCACTTCATCGTGCGAGAGCGGCAGCACGAAGTTTTCGGTGCTGTTGTAAAGCATGCCAAATGTCAGCTTGTCGTGGTGATGCTTGCGATAAACCGGGTCGAGCTTGAAATAGTCCAGGGTGTCATGCATCCAGCCAAGATTCCACTTGTACCAGAAGCCCAGGCCGCCCATATCCGGCGGGCGCGAGACACCCGCGAAGTCGGTCGATTCTTCCGCCATGCTCACCGCACCTGGCACCTGTTCGCCCATAATGCGGTTGGTGCTACGCAAGAATTCGATGGCTTCGAGATTTTCACGACCGCCGTGTTCGTTCGGGATCCACTCCCCCGGTTTGCGGCTGTAGTCGCGGTAAATCATTGAGGCAACTGCATCCACACGCAGCGCGTCAATGCCGAAGCGCTCAATCCAGTACAGCGCGTTACCCACCAGGAAATTCTGCACTTCACGGCGGCCGTAGTTGTAAATCAGGGTGTTCCAGTCCTGATGGAAGCCTTCACGCGGATCGCTGTGCTCATAGAGTTCAGTGCCATCGAATTTCGCCAGCGAGAAATCGTCCGATGGGAAGTGGCCCGGCACCCAGTCGAGGATCACGTTCAGCCCGGCGTTGTGTGCCGCGTTGATGAAGTAGCGGAAGTCGTCACGCGTACCGAATCGGCGCGTAGGCGCGTACAACCCTGTTGGCTGATAACCCCAGCTCCCGTCAAACGGATGCTCGTTGATAGGCAGCAATTCAAGATGGGTGAAGCCCATCCATTTGGCGTAAGGCACCAGCTGATCGGCCAGTTCGCGATAGCTCAGCCAGAAGTTGTTATCGGTATGACGCCGCCAGGAGCCGAGATGCACTTCATAGATAGCAATCGGCGCGTCAAAACGGTTGGCCTGTTTGCGGGATTCCGGCTGTTCGACTTTCTCTGGCAGGCCGCAAATCAGTGAGGCCGTTTCAGGGCGCATCTGCGCTTCAAAGGCATAAGGGTCTGACTTGATGCGCAAATGCCCCTGTGCGTCGATCATCTCAAATTTATAGAGCTGACCGTTGTGCGCGCCAGGCACAAAGAGTTCCCAGATGCCTGATTCTGCACGCAGGCGCATCGGATGACGGCGGCCATCCCAATAGTTGAACTGCCCGACAACCGACACGCGACGAGCGTTCGGTGCCCAGACAGAAAAGCGAGTGCCGGTCACGCCGTCCATGGTATCGGCATGCGCACCCAACGTTTCGTAAGGACGCAAATGCGTACCTTCCGATAACAGCCAGGCATCCATTTCCTGCAACAGCGGGCCAAAACGATAAGGGTCATCAATCAGATTCTGTTGACCGTGCCACAGCACCGCCAACTGGTAACGGAAAGGATTTTTACGGCGTGGCATCACGCCGCTGAAGAAACCGCGTGAGTCGAGGCAATCGAGCATGCCCACTTTACGCCCGGTCTTGGGTTCGATGACCCACACTTCGGTCGCGTCAGGTAACAGTGCGCGGACTTCCAGTCCTGCGTCGGTGCTATGCATGCCAAGCACGGAAAACGGGTCCGCAAAATGGCCGGCTATCAAAGCATTAATCACGTCTCTATCGATACGATCGGACATGCTATTCATCCTGTTGTAAGTGTCGCTGTGTCTGTTCTGGGTAGCGACTTTTTATGACCTGAATGGCGCGGCAAAATTGAGCTTCCTTTTTGCGCCATCCCACCGTCAGGAAAAACCTCTCCCTTAAAGCATAGCCAAGGCTTTATCTGACTCCCGGTAAAATTGCTGCATACGTGTTAATTCCTTATTCTACGTATAAAGCGACAGGCGTAAAAAAGGGGTGACTCAGCACCCCTTTTTTCATTTTGTTACGCTAGTTGTCGCAATATGCGACGTAGCGGCTCGGCGGCGCCCCAGAGGAGCTGATCGCCAACGGTGAAGGCGGAGAGGTACTCCGGCCCCATATTCAGCTTACGCAAACGCCCGACTGGCGTGCTCAACGTGCCGGTCACCGCCGCAGGGGTCAGTTCACGCACGGTGATATCCCTGTCGTTTGGCACCACTTTGGCCCACGGGTTGTGTGCTGCCAGCAGCTCTTCCACGGTCGGGATAGACACATCTTTCTTCAGTTTAATGGTGAACGCCTGGCTGTGGCAGCGCAGGGCACCGATACGCACGCAGAGGCCATCCACCGGGATAACGTTCTGAGTGGCGAGAATTTTGTTGGTCTCCGCCTGGCCTTTCCACTCTTCGCGGCTTTGACCGTTATCGAGCTGCTTGTCGATCCACGGGATCAGACTGCCTGCCAGCGGTACGCCAAAGTTGTCGACCGGCAGGTCGCCGCTGCGAGTCAGTTGAGTCACTTTGCGTTCGATATCGAGAATGGCGGAAGCCGGGTTCGCCAGCTCGCCCGCCACGTAGTTGTGCAGGCCACCCATCTGGCTTAACAGTTCACGCATATGACGCGCACCGCCGCCAGAGGCTGCCTGATAGGTCGCCACAGACACCCACTCAACGAGATCGTTAGCGAACAGGCCGCCCAGTGACATCAGCATCAGGCTGACAGTACAGTTACCGCCGACAAACGTTTTAATGCCGTTGTTCAGGCCCGCGGTGATGACATCCTGATTCACCGGGTCCAGAATAATGATCGCATCATCTTTCATGCGCAGCGAAGAGGCCGCGTCAATCCAGTAACCCTGCCAGCCGCTTTCACGCAGCTTCGGATAGATTTCGTTGGTATAATCGCCGCCCTGACAGGTGACAATAATGTCGAGTGCCTTCAACGCCTCAAGATCAAAGGCATCCTGAAGCGTGCCACCGCTATGGGTGCCGAACGCAGGCGCAGCCTGACCCAGCTGAGAGGTGGAGAAGAAAACGGGGCGAATGGCGTCAAAATCGCGCTCTTCTACCATGCGTTGCATGAGTACAGAGCCGACCATACCGCGCCAGCCGATAAAACCAACATTTTTCATAACGTGTATTCCTGCAGAGGTGTGTGCTGTTGTGCTGAGCCGGTTTTCAACCTTGAAGCCGGGACATCACTCACATTACAAAATGCAGCCAAAGTCGCAAGTGAAAAAATTCAATGATTCGTCATCACTCAGTAAAGCAACTTATTTACCCTCTGCGTCTGTGCAGAGCTTGAAGGGCAATTATCAGGGAACAACGTAATGAGCGACATCCTTTCTGCTGCGGTTTTATTGATCCTGATTATGGATCCACTGGGAAATTTACCGATTTTCATGTCGGTGTTAAAACACACGGAACCCAAGCGCCGCAGGGCGATCATGATACGTGAGCTGTTTATCGCACTGCTGATAATGCTCATTTTTCTCTTCGCCGGAGAGAAAATATTGGCGTTCCTCAACCTGAGTGCGGAGACCGTTTCTATCTCCGGGGGGATCATTTTATTCCTGATTGCCATTAAGATGATTTTCCCGAGTGCCGAAGGCAGCAGCAGTGGTTTACCGGTCGGTGAAGAACCGTTTATTGTGCCGCTGGCGATCCCACTGGTTGCCGGGCCGTCATTATTGGCGACGCTGATGTTATTGTCGCATCAGTATCCGAATCAGATGGGGCATTTGATTATTGCGCTGATGCTCGCCTGGGGTGGCACATTCGTGATTTTGCTGCAGTCAGGGCTGTTTTTACGCCTGCTGGGGGAGAAAGGGGTGAATGCGCTGGAACGGCTGATGGGGTTGATTCTGGTGATGCTCGCCACCCAAATGTTCCTGGATGGAATTCGGGTGTGGATGAAGGGATGAAAAAGCCGGGTGGCGCTGACGCTTACCCGGCCTACATTTTTTTGTAGGCCCGGCAAGCTTGCGCCGCCGGGCAACAAGCTAGCTCAATAGCGAAAACGCAATCATCCCAACAATCGCGCCCACGGTCCCCAGAATGGTTTCCATCAGCGTCCAGGTCTTCAGCGTCTGCGCTTCTGTTGCCCCGGTAAACTTACCGAACAGCCAGAAACCGGCGTCATTCACGTGGCTGACCACGATAGACCCGCCCGCGATACAAATTGACAGTGCTGCCATCTGTGCGCCGCTGTAATGCAGCTGTTCAATCACTGGCATCACCAGACCGACTGCTGTCAGACAGGCAACCGTTGCGGAACCCTGAATAATGCGTACCGCCGCAGCCAGCACGAAACAGGTAATCGCGATTGGCAGGCCCATGCCGGTCAGCGCTTCGCCCAATGCCGGGCCAACGCCGGAATCCACCAGCACTTGTTTGAACACACCGCCCGCGCCGATCACCAACAGAATAATCCCCGCGGGTTGCAGCGCCGCGCCGCAGATTTCCATCACGCGGTCTTTCGGCATACCCTGACGCACAGCAAGGCCGTAAATCGCTACCAGACACGCCACCAGAATCGCGGTGAACGGGTGACCGATAAACTCAAACCATTCGTACGCCGGAGAACCTTGCGCCACAAAACGTGCGGCGATAGTTTTCAGCCCCACCAGCACCAGCGGCAGCAGGATCAGCGCCAGGCTGAAACCGAAGGACGGCATTTTGCCCTCGCCCAGATGCGGCTCGGTGACGTCGTCAGGAATATGCAGTTCAACGTAACGGCTGATGAAATTCCCCCACAGCGGCCCGGCGATGATCATCCCCGGAATGGCTGCGCACAGGCCAATCAAGATCATCCAGCCAAAGTCTGCGTGCATTTGCGAAGCCAACAGCATCGGCGCAGGCCCTGGCAGCAGGAACGCCGCGGCGGCTGCAACGCCCGCAAACAGAGGAATAACCAGTTTCACCAGGTTCGTTCCGGTGTGACGTGCCATGGAGAAAGCGACGCTAATCAGCAGCACAATCGCCACTTCGAAGAACAGCGGCAGCGCACAAATCAGCCCTGCGAGGCCAATCGCATAATGCGCACGGCTGTGGCCGAAGGACTTCAGCATCTTCACGGCAATCTGATCGACAGCGCCGGTTTCATGCAGAATTTTGCCGAACATTGCGCCCAATGCGACCACGATCGCCAGGAAGCCCAGCGTACCACCCATCCCTTTTTCCATGGTTGCCGCAATCTTATCGAGCGGCATACCGGAGAACAGCCCTGCACCAATAGACACCACCATCAAAGCCACAAAGGCGTGCATACGTGCCTTCATGACTAAAAACAGCAGCAGCAATACGGAGCCGACTGCCGTCAAAACAAGCGTTAATGTACTCACTACTGACTGCCTTTGTTGATTAACTCAATGGTGCTGGCGACCACGCCGTCCAGCGGCTGATCGATATCGACCACCAGAACGTCAGGCTCATTTGTGCCCGGCTCTTCCAGCGTTTCGAACTGGGTGACCAGCATTTGGGTTTTGAAGAAGTGGCCTTTGCGGGCTTTCAGGCGGTTTTCGATAACCTCAAAATCGCCTTTCATATAGATGAAAGAGAGGTTCGGGTTGCCTTCACGCAGCAGGTCGCGATAGCTTTTTTTCAGGGCAGAACAGACGATCAGCGACACTTTGTTGGTGCGCTGCATGGCGAAGGCGGCATCGTTCAGCGCCTGCAGCCACGGTTTACGGTCGTCGTCATTCAGCGGTTCGCCGGAAGACATTTTGACAATGTTGCTGCGCGGATGGAGGAAGTCGCCGTCAAGAAACGCGGCATGCAGCCGATACGCCACTTCGCTGGCAACGGCGGATTTGCCACTGCCAGAAACGCCCATCAGAACGTAGACATGGTTTTCATGGTTAGTCGTGCTCAACGCGTTGCTCCTCAGAGTTTGTTACGGGTAACTGTTATCGGTAACATTGTCCTGCTGAGCCCCTGGATAAGCAATAACCGGTGGGACGATAAACTGTGTTGTGTGATCTACTTCAAACTTGTCGGTCTAGATTGATCCGCCCGGTGACAATGTGAAACCTAAATCTAACATTTTCGGCGTAACTATTTCACCACGGATGCGCGCCAGCAGGCGCTCGGCACCAATTCGCCCCATGCGTTCACGCGGCGTTAGCACGCTCGCCAGACGGGGCTCCATGACCTGACCGATGTCATGACCGTGGAAACCGGCAATCGCCATATCATCCGGGATTTTTAACCCCAGACGCTGGCACTCAAACGCCGCGCCGACCGCGAGGTCATCGTTGGTACAGAAGATGCCATCAAGCTGCGGATATTCACGACGCGCCTGACGCATCAGCTCGATACCGGAAGAGTAAGACGAGGATTGTTCAACCATCATGCTGTAAGGCGTTAGGCCAGCATCACGCATCGCCTGCTCATAGCCCTGCTGTTTGATGATGGTACGTTCATCAAGACGTGCGCCGAGATAGGCGATGTGCTGGTGACCGCGCGAAATAATGGTGGCGGTCATCTGGCGGGCGGCTTCGAAGTTATCAAAACCCACGGCGATATCGATGCACGGCGTCTGACTGTCCATCAGCTCCACCACCGGAATGCCCGAGACTTCAATCATCTTGCGGGTACGCGCAGTGTGCGTGCGTTCAGAAAGGATCAGGCCGTCGATATTCCAGGAGAGCATCGATTCCAGACGCTCTTCTTCCATCTCCGGTTTATAACCGTAGTGAGCGAGCATCGCCTGATAGCCGTAAGCGTCGGTCACGCTTTCAATGCCTTTGAGCACTTCAGCGAACACCTGGTTGGTTAAGGACGGGAGAAGCACGCCAATTGCACGACTGGTGGAATTAGAGAGAATGTCGGGGGCGCGATTGGGAATATAACCCAGTTCATCAAGGGCGGCGGCAATCTTGCCACGCAGCGCCACGGAAACCTGTTCCGGGTTACGCAAAAAACGGCTGACCGTCATTTTGGTCACACCGACGCGATCGGCCACATCCTGAAGTACGGGTCTTTTCTTTTTCATCGTCCAGAGAGTGATAAAGGGGGAGACATTTCACCAGTTTATCATGGACGTGACAGAACCTTCCCGGTTAGTGGGAAGGTTCCGCGATTTATTTAATCAGGATCATACTGGTGGCAGGTCAAACAGCAGAATTTCCGCTTCGCTGTCAGCATGAACAGAAAGTGCCTGCTCATCCCAGATGGCCAAACCATCGGCCGTGGTGGCTTTGGTGCCGTTGATAGAGACTTCGCCTTTCACCACCTGAATCCACACGCGGCGGTCAGCGGCAATCTGATGCACAGACTGTTCGCCTTTTGCCAGCGCCCAGCGGTACAGCTCCATGTCCTGGTATACTTTCAGTGAACCGTCACGCGCATCCGGCGACAGCACCAGCTGTTTGCCCTGAGCGGCGTCAAAGCGACGCTGTTCGTAGCGAGGCGTGATGCCGGTTTCTTCTGGAATGATCCAGATTTGATACAGGTGCAGTTTCTCCGTCTTGCTCGGATTGTACTCCGAGTGACGAACACCGGTACCGGCGCTCATAATCTGGAATTCACCGGCAGGCACCTGCTCTTTGTTGCCCATGCTGTCCTGATGCTCAACGGCGCCTTCCAGCACATAGGTCAGAATTTCCATGTCTTTGTGCGGGTGAGTACCGAAGCCTTGTCCGGCATCAATCACATCATCGTTAATCACTCGCAGTGCCGAAAACCCCATGAAATTCGGGTCATAGTAATCGGCGAAAGAGAAAGTATGCCAGGAGTCCAGCCAGCCGTGATTAGCGTGGCCGCGTTCGTTTGCTTTGCGTAAGTAGATCATGATGTTCACCCCGTGTTCGTTTCGATGGACTTAGTGTGGACCCGAACCGTTCAGGATGATAGTGGGTGAAAATTGACTCCTCTGTTCAAAATTTATGAACAAGTACAGAGGAGCCAAATCCGCTTATTTTGCGAGGGTTATGGTGGCAGGAGGAGCCTGTTCGAAGCCCCGTTCGAGGATCTCCATATTGGTCAGAACTTCAGATTCCTTGATGTAATACGGCGCACCAGTGGTGAACGTGGCGTACAGCGCATCGTACACGCGGCCGTAATCGCCCGCTTCCGGTTTCACTTCTTCACGTACGCTAACGCCTTCGGCGTTCATATATTCCAGCTGGCCGATACTGTCATCCGCGCCAAAGCCCGCTTCACCCGGCATGATGTTGGCCTTCAGGCTGGTTTCCTGCTGATCGATGCCGTATTTGAAGTAAGAGCCTTTGGTGCCGTGCACAATAAACTTCGGATAATCGATTTTCACCAGATGGCTGGTTTTCACAATCGCCTTCAGGTTGCCGTAGAAAAGCTGCGCCTCGAAGGTATCGTCCGGGTTGGCCGGGTTGCGCACGCTGCGAATGTCATACGACACATGATCAGGGCGACCAAACAGCGAAATAATCTGGTCCATGGTGTGCACGCCAAGACCGTAAAACGCACCATCCTGCGGTAAACCAGGTTTCGTTTCCGCCACCGGACGGTACATATCGAAATGGCTTTCGATTTCCACGATATCGCCGAGCTTGCCGCTCTCAATCACTTTTTTCGCCGTCAGGAAGCAGGAGTCAAAGCGACGATTCTGATACGGCATGACCGTCAGCCCTTTGGCTTTAGCCAGTTCGAACAACGTTTTCGCTTCTGCAAGCGTCGGGGTGAAGGGCTTTTCCACCAGCACGTTTTTACCCGCTTCGAGCGCGCGCTTCGCATAGTCGAAATGGCTGTCGGCGTGAGTACACACCACCACCAGTTTGACCTGCGGATCGTTCAGCACTTCGTCGAGATCGCTGGTGAAATGAATATGTTGATACTGAGGATGCTGCTCTTCCGGCTTAGCGCTGCGGCGGTAGATATGCGCCACATGCCAGGTGTCTTTGCGGTTAAGCACGTAAGGAAGGTGATAGCGCGTGGTGCTCTTTCCAAAACCAATAAATGCACAGTGTAGGGTCATGGCTCAGTCCTTATTGAAGGTTGCTGCCGACTACCATAGCGCATGTTTGTGTTGGGTGTCGCGTGAAACCCATTGCCCGGTGGCGCAAGCTTACCGGGCCTACGTTCCCCTGTAGGCCGGGCAAACGCAGTGCCGCCCGGCATCTGGTTCCCTGCGGCCTGATGCCCTCTCCCCAACCCTTGTATGTTTAAAGTCACTTCAGTTACCCGTCATCAGGCGGGTACACTGTCACTGTGTTTGACCTGATGTCACAGCCTGTCCACCCTCTGGGCCTGTAAGCCCGCGGGAGAGCTTCTGGCGTGACATCAGCTTTCCTGTAAACCCGAACAGCTGCCAGGGCGGCCGATGCCAGCCCGTATCTTACAAGGCCGGGAGACATGAAAATGACCGAATATTCTTTCGTCGGCGTCGATATCGCCAAAGAGACTTTTGACGTATTTATCAGCCCGTCAGGCCAGTTCCTGCATCTGGAAAACACGCCTGCCGGACATCAGCAACTTCTTGCGCAACTGACGCCGCTGAACATCAAACTTGTCGTGATGGAAGCCACCAGTCGCTACCACAACCTGCTGGCTGTCACCCTTGAACTCGCGGGTGTCCCGGTTGCTGTTGTGAACCCCAGACAGGTTAAAAACTTCGCCCGGGCCCTCGGGACGCTGTACAAAACAGACCCGAATGATGCGCGAGTCATCTGCGAGTTCGGCCGCCGGATGGAGCCGGATATCCGGCCAGCACCGGATGAGCAGACTCAGCGCCTGGCCATGATGGTGGCACGTCGCCGCCAGTTAGTGGATAACCGGACAATGGAGCAAAACCGCTATGGTACCTGCGATGATGAGCTTATCCGGATGGGCATCAGGCGGCACATAGACTGGCTCAACGGAGAGATAAAAGGCACGGATGACGACATAGACAGGCAGATACGGGTCATGCCGCTGTGGCGGGAGAAAGTGAAGTTACTGGAAGAGGTCAAGGGAATAGGGAAGACAACGATGGCGGTACTGTTGTCGATGCTGCCGGAGCTGGGGCAACTGAGCCGTCGAAAAATCAGTGCACTGGTGGGCGTGTGTCCGTACGCGCATGACAGCGGAAAGATGAAAGGAAAGCGATGTATCTGGGGCGGTCGAAGTGCAGTGAGGGCAGCGCTGTATATGGCGACGCTGTCAGCGGTGCGTCACAACCCGGTGATAAAGGCGTTCTTTGAGAGACTGAGAGCGAAAGGGAAAGCGTTTAAAGTCGCGATGACGGCATGTGTGAGGAAACTGGTGACAATCCTGAACGCAATGCTGAGAGATAATGCAAAATGGGTGGCAGGTTAGCTGCCACCGGTTGACTTTAAACACAGCTGCTCTCCC
>NZ_JBLFJW010000023.1:0-93373 GCF_047713085.1 Pantoea sp. sgz302252 | reverse complement strand
CCGCGACATACTTCGCGAAGCGCCTGAAATGAAGTATGTCTTTATCGAAAAACATCAGGCTGAATTCAGCATCAAAGCGATGTGTCGGGTGCTGCGGGTCGCCCGTAGTGGCTGGTATGCCTGGCGTCTGCGTTGTCATCAGACAAGCCCGGGTCAGCAGTTCCGGCTTGTCTGCGATGAGGCTGTCCGTAAGGCATTCACTGAGGCAAAACAACGCTATGGTGCGCCGCGTCTCGCTGAGGAGTTGCCGGAGTACAACATCAAAACCATTGCCGCCAGCTTGCGTCGTCAGGGACTGCGGGCAAAAGCGAGCCGGAAGTTCAGCCCGGTCAGCTACCGCGCACATGGTCTGCCGGTGTCAGAGAATCTGCTAAAACAGGATTTTTACGCCAGCGGCCCGAACCAGAAGTGGGCAGGCGACATCACGTACTTGCGTACCGATGAAGGGTGGCTGTATCTGGCCGTGGTCATAGACCTGTGGTCTCGGGCGGTTATCGGCTGGTCGATGTCCTCCCGGATGACGGCACAACTTGCCTGCGATGCACTGCAAATGGCGCTCTGGCGGCGTAAACGCCCGGAAAATGTCATTGTTCATACGGACCGTGGTGGACAGTACTGTTCCGGGGATTATCAGAGCTTGCTGAAACGCCATAATCTACGCGGAAGCATGAGCGCAAAAGGCTGCTGTCATGACAATGCCTGCGTGGAAAGCTTCTTTCACTCGCTGAAAGTGGAATGTATCCACGGAGAACGCTTTACCAGCCGGGAATTAATGCGGACGGCGGTATTTAATTATATCGAGTGTGATTATAATCGCTGGCGTCGCCACAGTGCGTGTGGCGGTCTCAGCCCGGAACAATTTGAAAACCTGAATCTCGCTTAGGGCTGTGTCCACATTACGTGGGTAGGATCACGGCGGTGCTTCCGCTTCCTATCTTAACACTAGGCCGGTATAGGTCATTGATGATATTGCTAAGGTTTTCATCTTGGACATTAGGTTTCTCCATCGATGCGCGTAAAGAATCAACATACTTTTCGTGGTCCATACGATTTCAGGGTTAGCAGAAGATCCACTTTTCTTGGCATTTTCTTCATCTCCGGTCCCCAGCCTCCAGGTTATGGCTGATAATCTTCATATTCCCAGAAACTGAACCGACTCAATTTGATGGCAGCTTTTGACCAATCCCTATCATTACAAGCAATGATCTTTTTCTCTAAGTATGAAAGGATTTCATCATAATCATATTTTTCTATAATGATCATTCCTTTACCAGACAGGGACTTATTTGATGCTAACTCTTGTTGAAGCCAGATTGGCGTACATATCAGCATATCAAAAGCTTCAGCACCTTCTTGGTCTTTAGGTCCGATCATTGCTCTGATCCAACAACCGAAGTTGGTAGGGTCTGCTGGCCAATAGTTTATTAAACTATCTTCCAGTTCCAGCGATCTCAGCCCTTTCAATTCAATATTCATTTTGTTATATCCAGATGCCCATTACTAATAGGTCTTCCCGTTGGCGTCAGTTTTTGTTCAAAATTAGCCTGAACTCCCGTTGTGGCGTGAGGACTATTTGGTTTAGATGAAGGCGGACGGTAAACTCTTAACCCATCAGAACTTACCCATGCCGTGCCATCACTGGATACTCGATATCCGGGCCCTACCCATGCTTCACCCAATGCGTTAGCATCCTTGGCGGTTGCCTGACCTAAACCAAAATTACCTTTATTCCCTTTTGCCGCATCCCTCAATATACCAATTTGTTCTTCAACAGGAAGGGAAGATAAATTATTGGTATTGGATTCATTTGGTTGAGACTCAGCAATGCGTGCATTCTCTTCATCCTGCGGTCCCCAGCCTCCCGGAGTACCTGAACCCGCACCACCTAACTCTGCTTTCTCACCATCTGTCAGATTTTTACCTGTATTTGGTCCGGCTTCCTGATCCTTATCATCCGAAGAACACGCTCGTCCGAAGCTACACTGAGTCGCCTTGTCCAGGGTATCGAACAGATCATCAAGCGCTGAAGCCATTTTGTCATTGGCATCTTTAGTTATCTTGTCCCCCGGGCTAACAGGAACGCCTGGAGGAGCAATCGGAGCAGGGACTGGTACGGAGATCATATTATTCTCAACCGCATTCTTCCCGGCACTGGCTCCAGTTGCTGCCCCGGCAGTATCGCCACCTACGATGCCGCCAGCAATGCCCGCTGAAATACTCGCCAGTGTGCTGATAGTTTGCTTCTGATCTTCTGTCAGCTTCGACAGGTCTTTCACGTCCGGATAGAGCATTCCCGCGATAGCGCGGGCCGCAAGTTCGGCTGATCCCGCGCCAACCGCGCCTGCCGCTGCACTGTTACCCTGCAAAGCAGCCGCTGCGCCTCCTAATATCGCGTGTGCGATAGCGTTCACTGCTGCATTGCCTTCTGTCGGCTTGAGCAGATGTGCCAGTTCTGGTGCTGAAGCGCCCGCCAGTGCTCCGCCGATATTGCCGCCAGCTATCCCCTGAAGCGCTGCCGTTGCTGCCTGGATACCGCGTTGAACAGTTCCGCCTGTTCCCATTCCTGTCGCAGCAAACGCATCGTTATAGAAGTTGTTGAATGCCTGTCCGTTGATGTCGTCCGCTGTCGCAGTTTTGCCAGGATGCTCCTGCTCCCATTGAGTTTTTGCTGCGGCAAGATCTTGTGCAGAGGCATTCTGCATTTTGTCCTGCGCGGCTTTGGTCGCAGCGATTTTCCCCTGCGTCCGTGCAATATCCGCCGCCTGGTTGCCGATATCGCTGATCATCCCGACTTCTTTCAGGCGGTTCTGCTCTTTCTCCTTGTCGAAGATTGGGCTGATGCTGTCGTTGGCGTGTTCGGTGTCACGGCTCAGGTCGGCGACATCCTGCTGCTGGTTCGCCTTGTCGCGGATGGTGATGGTGCCATCTGCCACGGCGGCCTGCGTGGTGCCTTCCGCGTGGCCTTTGTTGCCTGCCGCGGAAATCATGCCGCCCGGCATGTTGCCCTGGAAATTATCCCCAAAGCTGCCGCCGCCGCTCAGGCTGATGCCGGAGTGCGAGGTTTTAAAGTCTGCTTCGTTGTGCAGGTCGCTGAAGCCGAGAGTTCCGGTATCGAGGCTGTTCTTGTCCGGCGTGGCGGTGGAAGCGATAACCGCGCCATCCAGTTGTGTGTGGTTGCCGACGGTGATGTCGAACCCGCCGTTGCCCGCATACAGCCCGGTTTGTTCTGCCACGGAATCAAAGCGGCTCTTCATTTTGTCCTGACTGGCGTTGATGTAACCCGAGCCGGTCATGGAGCCGAAGGTGAAGCTGCCGCCAGCGGCCACGCTGGTCTGCTTGCTGTCGTAGCTGTTGGTGTCCTGCTGGCTGCGCATCAGCAGGTCGTGCCCGACATCGGCCACAATCTTGTTGCCGTTGACCTGTGCGCCATCGAGCACGGTGTCGTTCCCACTTTTAATGGTCACGGTTTTACCGCTGTCTATCGTGGTTTCGGTCCAGTCTGTGCCGTTGCCTTTGTCCTTGCCGTGTGCGGCGTTGACGTTGGCGAACACGCTGATGCCTGCGCCGTTACCGCCCGCACCGATACTCACGCCTACGCCACCACCGCTGCTGCTGTTCTTGCCGCTGGTCTGTTGGGTGTTGGCTGCGCCGCTAAGAATGACGTCGTTCTTCGCGTCGAGCAGGGTGTCTCCACCTGCTTTCAGCTGGCTGCCGGCAATCACGATATCGCCGCCACCTTTTTTGCCGTTGGCGGTGATGGACAGGTTGTTGCCTGCGTTCAGCGTGCTACCTGCCACCGCATCACTTTCTGCATGCTGCTGTGATTTCGATTTCTGGGTGGTCAGCGAGAGGGCAACGCCCATCGCGTTCGGGTCGGCGGTGGTGTTCGCCATGTCGGCTGCCTGCCCGGCCTGCACGCCGGACAGCACCGTTTTGGTGGCCTGAAGTGCCTTCAGACGCCCGTCGCTTTCCTCTTTGGTGTCCTGCGCTGCGGTGACGGCATTGTTAATCGCACTGCCGACAGTGCCGGACAGCGCCACGGTCAGCCCGCTTTTCTTCTGCTCAAAGGTTTCATCGCGGGTGCGCTTATCGTGGCCCGGGTCGATGATGACGCTGCTGCCGCTGAGGCTTAAATCCTTCCCGGCGATAAGGTCTGCGCCACCAATGTGCGCCTGATTACCGGCAGAAATCGACACGCTACCGCCCGTCGATCCGACAGTGCTGAAGCTCTGGCTCTGGGTGGTGCCTGCTTCGCGCAGGTCGTGGGTGGATTTGCTGCTGCCGATGGTGAAGCCAATGCCGCCGCTGCTCATCAGGCCGCTTTTCTTCTCTTCTTTGTAGTGATAATCGCTTTCGGTGGCGGTGGTGAGGTTTACATCCCGCCCGGCGGCGACGGTACAAAGTAACCGTTATTGCCGGAGGGCAGGGGATAGTTGCCGTTTTAATATAAGGGATCGTTTTAGCGGAATATCTAATATGCAACGAGTGCAAGACGTGACGATATTTCCTGAAGCAGCCTCGCATTTCTGAACATTGCTCATTTATAAAGAACTGTACTTTTATTCAGTACGGTATAATGAACGAACTTAAAGAGGCATCAGACTGCAACAGGAAAAAAAGAAATCATAAATTCAGATTATTAAAGAGCGCGGCATGAAAGTGCTACCAACACTTTCACACCGCTGACCACAAACAACTGAAACGGAGTTGAATATGGCTGACAAAAATCATAAGCCAGAAGTAACTATTGCCAAAACAGTTTCTGAAACTTTGGCTAATATTTCAGAAAAGCACGATCCAGTACGCAAATATGACCGCTACGGCGTGCAGAACAAAGTCACCCGTAGAGCGAAATCGGTTTCCGATACAGACAAAAATAACGGTATCTCTAAGCCGCTACGCCGCATGACAGTCAGCTACGTCAGCATTCGCCATTACGACAGAAAGACAAACAAAACCAAATGCTACACCCGAAACGCCAGCCTGCGCCTGAACGGCATCTGGATGGAAGAAGCTGGGTTCACATCAGGCACATCACTGGATGTGCGCGTAATGCCGGGTTGTCTGGTCATTACTACTCGCCCAACGGAAACGCCGTTAATGAAAGTGCTGAACAAAACCACGCAACTACCACAGAAAGAACAGCAAGAGGTTATGGCATTTCTTCAGGGCGTTGTGGCTAAGGTGGCACTTGAGGGAGTGTGAGTCAGATAAGTGATCCCGCCCGGTAAGGGCGGGATTGATGAGTAAAAGGCTTATTTATTGGCGGGCTTTAATAAGCGTGGAAGCTGGTTATTGAATTCGAGTAAGCAGCTATCCATATATTTCTGAGTTTCTGTGGTGACTTTTTGGTAGTTATTTTCTTTCCATTCTGCCAGTGTGGCCGTTACAGGCGTAGGGCTACAATCAGCTACGGTAAATGCGGAAAACAGACTGCCACCTTCAGGACGCTTGTAGAAAATAACTTTGTATTTCAGCTGGTAAACGGGGTCGGCAACGCTTGAGTCGTTAAAGATGAGTGCCCAGGTTGCGTGACCAATATATAAAGGCTGATTATATGTATAACCTGAAGTGTTGGCCGACATCCATTCGGTGATACTCTTCTTTGCTTTTGGCGTGAAGTAGCTTTCTGTCGGGTTAACCATTGTATCAATAGCGCTTCCCTTATAATTCTCCTTATCAAAATCACTGGTGCTAAAGTTCCCTGTAACAACCGCTAGCACCGCCAGGCCTTTGCCTACAGTGTTGTCTGCAGGGGTAACCAGACGTAATTTATTATCAGCCACCCGATTATTATTTAAATCATTCAATGCTGCTCCACTAACAATTTCAATAGCGCTGCCATTTGTGGATTTGACCGTTTCAGGCTTTGACGAACCAGCACAGCCCGACAGAAATGCCATTGAGATTGCTACTGCTATTACCTTTTTCATTTTTTTATTTCCTTGTTTATTAAATAATTTTGATTCTAAGTGTCTTCAGTCTGACCACGAAGTTCTTTGCCATTGATACTTTAAGTATTTCAACACACCTTTCTCTGTACACCTCATGTTGGGTTTTTTGGTCATTACCACTCGCCCAACGCTACGCCGTTAATGACAGTGCTGAACAAAACAACGCAACTTCCACAGAAAGAGCAGTTGGAGGTTATGGCATTTCTTCAGGGCGTTGTGGCTAAGGTTGCCCTTGAAGCGATCTGAATGAGAAATGATGCTGGCAAGCAGCGTTACCAGGGTGTTCGAACGGAAAAGGCAGCTCATATTCTTTGGCATAGTTTTCATGTTAGCACCCAAGGCCTCAAGTTCTTCGCTACAGCTCTTCTGCTTGTTAGGACTGAGATGGTTATTCTCAACTAAGTATCTATTTAGCCAAAGAGCTAGCTTTTACTTTTATGTCTGGAATGACTCTAATCTCCATGGTGTTCACAAGTTCACCAGCAGCAGTTTCAACATAAATATATTCTCCTATGCTATCTTTTCTGATGGAAAAACTGCTAACGCGGTCTACTGAACTCTGAAGGAATTCTTTTCCGTCCAAACTCAACCATAGCTGAATCCAACCCTCAACAATACTAAAAGAAAAGTCGATAGAGAGATTGTCATTGTTTTTATAAGTATATAAAAAACTCACGTTCTCCCTTTCAAAAGAGACAGGCTCACTTTCGAAAAAAGATAGCAAAGCAATTTCATCAGGATGATTTTCTATGAACATTATTTGGCCGCTCCATTGATTGGTATTGTCGTGATAAACTTGTGAGAACCATCATCCATTACCTTGAAAGTACTCTCAAACATAGTAGCCTTTCCTGACGGACCGATAAAAAAGGACTCTTTGACTTCAAAGTTACCATACTGATCTGTGTATTTTTTTACAATGTTATCAGGGTTTTTAGCTGCTTGATCAAAATGTTCAGCCAGGGCAGCCTGACCATTCAGGTCGTCAGTGACCCCCAATCTTTTCATCTCCAGGGCAAGCTGGTTGGAACGATCTAGATTATGTTTACTACCTGTTGCCCGACCAAACAAATAATTAAACTTGTTTGCATCAACTACAGAACTCGCAACAATTTTCGCAGCCGCCAGATCGGGTAGTTTCTTACCTGGAAGGATTATCCCTGCCAACATTCCGCCGGTAGCTTCCAGAGCTGCCTGGTTCCCTGTGGCAGCCTGTTTAACTGTATCCGCAACTGCAGACCAGGTATCACTCTTCATTAAAGCTGTTACGGTATCCGCCACAGCCTGATTTTTCTCGGACAAATCACTAAGTGCTTTAGTGCAGTAGCTGTCTCCCATAGCACAGGCAGTCAATGCCATTGCTGCATCGGCACCGTAATCAGCTGCGCCCAGCACTGCATCACCAGAATCAGCCGTAGCACCGATGACGCTGTTGACGATAGAAGAGAGCGCGCCATTCCCAAGCGTATTACGGACCTGATCCTTCATACTCGTGGCAGCCTGCTTCACTGCCTCACGCGCCTTGTCACCGCTCAGCGAGTTATTCTCAGCCGCATTCTTCCCAGCCTGTGCACCTGTCGCTGTGCCGCTCGAATCACCGCTTGCGAGATTCCCCGCCAGCCCCGAGGCCAGGGTCGCCAGGTTGCTGACCAGTTGCTTATCACTTTCGCTCAGATCGCTGTTACTTTTGCCCGGGAACAGCTGATCTTTGATGATCTGCGCAGCCAGTTCTCCCGATGCGCCACCAGCGGCACCTGCTCCTGCATCTTTCCCCTGAAGCGCTGCGGTTACGCCGCCGAGGATCGCGTGGGCAATTGTTCTTGCTGCGGCATTATCTTCAATACCAAGATCATGTCCGATGATGTTCGCCAGTTGTGGGGCCGAGGCTCCCGCCAGTACGCCAGCAAGATTGCCGCCTGAGGCCAGCGCTGTGAGCGCACCGGTTGCCGCCTGAATACCGCGCTGAACTGCCCCGCCTGTACCGTAAACAGACGATGCGTTGTTGTAGGCTCGTTCTGATACAGCAGCATCGTTGACCGGTTTTCCTTCCGCAGCCAGTTGCTGGCGTGCTTCTTCCAGCGATTTGGGATCTTTTGCGGCTTTACGCCCGGCCAGGTCACCTTGAGTATTCGCCACATCGATGGCCTGCGAACCCACATCACCTATCAGCTGAATTTCCTGCAGTCGCTTCTGCTCTTTCTCCTTATCGAAGATTGGGCTGATGCTGTCGTTGGCGTGTTCGGTGTCGCGGCTCAGGTCGGCGACATCCTGCTGTTGTTTGTCCTTGTTGCGGACGGTAATCGTACCATCAGCCACTGCAGCCTGAGTGGTACCTTCCTCATGGCCTTTGTTCACGCCGCCAGCGACCAGAGCGTTCGCCATGTTGCTGGCAAACTGCCCGGCGATGTTGCCGCCGGTATTGAATGACCCACCCGCGTGCTGGGTTTTGAAATCGGCCTCATTGTGAATATCGCTGAAGCCCAGCGTGCCGGTATCGAGGCTGTTTTTATCCGCCGTCGCCGTGGAGGCAATGACCGCGCCATCCAGTTGGGTGTGGTTGCCGACGGTAATATCGAACCCGCCGTCGCCCGCAAACATCCCGGTCTGCTCGGCTACCGAGTCGAAGCGGCTCTTCATTTTGTCCTGGCTGACGCTCATGTAGGCCGAGCCGGACATTGAACCGAAAGTGAAACTTCCGCCCCCGGCCACGCTGGTCTGCTTGCTGTCGTAGTCGTTATTGTCCTGCTGGCTGCGCATCAGCAGGTCGTGCCCGACATCGGCCACAATTTTATTGCCGTTGACCTGTGCACCATCGAGGACGGTGTCGTTCCCGCTCTTAATGGTGACGGTTTTGCCGCTGTCGATTGTTGTCTCAGTCCAGTCGGTTCCGTTGCCTTTTTCCTTACCGTGTGCAGAGTTACCGTTGGCGAATACACTGATCCCCCAGCCGCCGCTGCCGACTCCAATACCCACTCCGACACCGCCGCCGCTGCTGCTGTTTTTGCCGGTGGTTTGTTGGGTGTTGGCCGCGCCGCTAAGAATGACGTCGTTCTTAGCGGCGAGCAGGGTGTCACCACCTGCTTTCAGCTGGCTGCCGGCAATCACAATATCGCCGTTGTTCGGACCTGTGCCTTTCCCGTTGGCGGTGATGGAAATGTTGTTACCCGCATTCAGCGTGCTGCCTGTGACCTCATCACTGCGTACATGCTGCTCAGACTTCGATTTTTGCGTGGTAAGAGAGGCGCTGACGCCGATGGCGTTGGTACTTGGATTCTCGGTATTACCACTATTAGCAGCGTCCAGGGCGACTGCCTGGCCTGCCTGCACACCAGAAAGTGCAGATTTGGTTGCCTGGAGCGCTTTAAGACGGCTGTCACTTTCGTTTTCCGCATCCTGCGCTGAGTTCACGGCATTATTGATGGCACCACCCACAGCGCCTGAAAGTGCAATCGTCAGCCCGCTTTTCTTCTGCTCGAAGGTTTCATCGCGGGTGCGCTTATCGTGGCCCGGGTCGATGATGACGCTGCTGCCGCTGAGGCTTAAATCCTTCCCGGCGATAAGGTCTGCGCCGCCAATGTGCGCCTGATTACCGGCAGAAATCGCCACGCTGCCGCCCGTTGAGCCGACGGTACTGAAGCTCTGGCTCTGGGTGGTGCCTGCTTCGCGCAGGTCGTGGGTGGATTTGCTGCTGCCGATGGTGAAGCCAATGCCGCCGCTGCTCATCAGGCCGCTTTTCTTCTCTTCCTTGAAGCGCCAGCTTGAGTCGGTGTTGGTGGCGGCCACGATATCGACGTTATTGCCCGCATGCAGGTTCACGGCATCGTCGGCAACCACCGAGGAGCCTTTCACCAGCAGATTGTTGCCCGCCAGCACCTGCACGTTATTGCCGCTGAGCAGGGTGCCCGCTTCACGCGTCGCGCTGTCTTCATCAATGGTGTGTGTCGTGGTTTTCTTGAAGAACCCTTTCCTGGTCTTCGTCTCTTCCTTGTAGTGATAATCGCTCTCGGTGGCGGTGCTGAGGTTCACATCGCGCCCGGCGGCCACGCCAATATCGCCGCTGGCGGTGACCTGCGCGGCTTCGCTGTTCACATCGCGCCCGGCAATAATCGTGGTGTTGCCGCCGCTGGCGATTTCCGTACCTTGCTGGCGAACGGATTCGTCAATGACCACTTTCTTGCCGCCACGGCTGCTGCTGCCGTTGACGGTGGCTTCCGCTTGCAGGTTCACGTCGCGTCCGGCCTGAATGCCGACATTGCCTTCTGCCGCAATGCCCGCTGCCTGGCTGGTGATATCGCGCCCTGCCACCAGGGTGGCGTTCTCGCCTGCGCTGAGGGTGGTTCTGTCCGCACTGCTCTGATGCGTTTCGCTGCCGCCTGTACGGCTGGTCTGGCTGGTTTCGCCCGCATTCAGGTTCAGGTCGTTTCCGGCGACCAGTTGCGCGGTTTTGCCTGCGTTGATGCTGCTCGCCGTAACGTTGATGTCATTTCCGGCCTGCATCACCGCGTTGCCGCCTGCGGTAATGGCGCTGCCCTGGTTGGAGGTGGACGACGCGCTGGTGTCTTTCTTGCCCCAGAAGCCAGACTGGCTGCTGCTGTCGGTTATCTGGTTGGCCGCAATATTGATGTTATTGCCTGCGCCCATCGCCAGATCGCCGCCTGTGCTGACTTTCGCGCCGGTGATGTTGATATCGTTGGCTGCTGCCATCGACAGGCCATCGGTGGCGGTGATGGAAGCCGTCTGGCCGACATCGGTTCCGCTGACGTGCACGTTGCCCCGGCGGCTGTCGTCGCCGATGCTCCATTGCTGCGTCCGGGTGATGTTGTTGATATTGCCGCCCACGCTTTCGAGCTGAACGGTTTTACCGGAAATCGAGGAGCCGATGTTGTTGATGTCGCCCAGCGCGCTCAGGTCGAGACCGCCGCCCGCGCTGATAAGCCCGGCGTTGAGATTGTTGAGGCTGTTGCTGCTGTCGACACTCAGGCCATTTTGGGCAATCAGCGAGCTGCCGCTGTTGGTGATGTTGCCACCCGCCAGCTGCACGTTGTTACCGCTGATCACGCTGCCGCTCTGCACCGTCACATCTTTCGGCGACAGATACACTTTCGGCACCATCACGGTCTGGCCGTTGATGGTGGCGGTCTCCCACCACAGAATGCTGTGGTCGAGTGCCGCCACCTGATCGGCGGTGAGCGCCACGCCAAATTTCAGGCCAAGCCCGCTCTGCGCGTTGGCGGCGTTATCCATCAGATAACGCATCTGGTCGAGATCCGAACCGAGGCCGTTAATGTAGCGAGTGCCGGTCTGGTTCAGCACAGAGTTGCTGACGTAGCGGGTATCAAACGCCGCATCGCCCAGGAAACGGTAGTCTTTGTCCGGGTTGAGGCCCAGACGATCCATCATGTAAGACGAGCCGAGGAACTGATTAACGTCGGTGTACCGCGAATTTGTCTCTTTCGGTGCCGCGCCCGGGTTCATGCCCAGCAGTTTATACAGATCGCCAAACAGGGAAGGATCGAGCTGGCCCAGGCCGTCCAGTTTTGGGTTCACCGTGATCAGATACGGGCTGTCCGGATCGGCAGAAGGCACGAAGTAGCCATTGTTGCCGGAAGGCAGGGGATAATCGCCGCCCATGCCGCCAGGGTTCAGATCAGTGCCGCCGCCAATCGTCTGGCCGTTGGTGGTGTCTTTCCAGTCCGGATTGGTGATGGCTGACGTGTCGGCCTGATCCAGCGCTTTTTGGTTTGCGCCACCGCTGATGTTCTGCGCCGAAGGGGGGGTTAACGTCGGCTTCGCAATGGTGTTGGTGATCTTGCCCGCGTTAGCCGTGGTGTTGGTGTTGCTGATATCGCTGGCGAAGCTAGCGATAACATTGCCACCCGCCTGGATGACAGAGCGGAAGATTTCGCCCAGTTCTGATTCAGTGGTCTTGCCATCCAGCGTGAAGGTAATTTTATCGGATTTCGGATTGGGCAGTGTGACCGTCCCAATTTCATCGCCAGAAACAGTAATAGGTGAGTTTGGGTCGGCGTAGCCTAACGGACCCTGATAGACATATTTCCAGTATTCCGACGAGGTAGAGTTCTGCCATGACTGGTTTGAGAGCGTACTCCCGGTGAGCGTCATATCGCCGGAGGAGAGAATGACACTCGCGTTGTTATCCAGACGATTTGCTGCAATCGTCATGTTACGCCCTGAGCGAATACCGCCGACTCCGCCATCGGCTGAAACTGTAGTCACTGTCTGGCTGATGGCATATTTTTGTTCGGTGTGATCCGCACGCATGCCGTATGACGTGCTACCGGGGTGCTTGGTGCAATGTGTGTTGACACCTCCAGTACATTGCTCAAACGGATAAGACGCCACGTATTTCCCGTAGCTGCCATCTTCCAACTGAGATATTGAGATATCGATCGTTGCATTGCCCAATCCCGGAAGCGATGACGGGTTATCAATCGTTTCATTGGATGTCTTTAATCCGTCACGGGTATTCAACAAATGCCCGGTCCGAATCGTGATATCGCCGTTGGTGGTTTCGATATTCCCGGAGGTGTTGGTCACTTCGCTGTTCGCCGCGCCGCTGGCGTTTTTCTGCATCACCAGGTTGTTGCCCGCGAGGATATCGCCGCGCAGGTTCTGGATACTGTCGGCATACAGCGCGAGGTTATTGCCCGCGTAGAGCAGGGCGGTGTTGATGATTGACCCAGTCGCGCTCAGCAGCAGGCTGCCTGCGGTGCCGGTAAATCCGTCGAGCGTGATGTTGCTTTGGCTGGTCAGGCTGACGTCGCCGCCTGCCTGCAAACTACCGCTGGCATTCATTGCCATCTGGTTGCCGCTGAGCGTCGTGGTGCCGCTGCCTGCGGTCAGCAATCCGTTATTGGTGAGTTTGCCTGCCGCGTTCAGCGTGATGTCGTTGCCCTGCAAGGTGCCGGCGTTGGTGATATCACCCTGGCTCGAAATGGAAAGCTGTTTGTTCGAGGCGATAACGCCCTGCGAGGTGAAACTGTTGGTGAGCTTCAGCGTCAGGTTGCCCAGTGCTATCAGCTGGCCCACGCCGCTGAGCGAGGCCAGTTCTGCCGCCATATCGCCGCCGCTGAACACTTTGCCGTTGGCGTTGTTGAG
This sequence comes from Pantoea sp. sgz302252, assembly GCF_047713085.1. Lineage (NCBI taxonomy): Bacteria > Pseudomonadati > Pseudomonadota > Gammaproteobacteria > Enterobacterales > Erwiniaceae > Pantoea > Pantoea sp. sgz302252. Next base: position 80,300 of record NZ_JBLFJW010000023.1, on the reverse strand, counting down.
GCTGTTGCCCTTGAGTTGCAGGCTCTGGTTACCAAGCAGCGTGCCGCTGTTGGTCAGCGTCTGGTAATTCACATCCAGCATCGCCGCCTGGAAGGTGCCGCCGTTGTTCAGATTATTGCCTGTCAGCGTGGCCTGATTTGCCGCCATCATGGTGCCGCTGCTGGCAAGTTCTGCCACATTCAGCACCAGGTTTGTCGCCTGCAACCAGCCGTTGCCGCTGTAATTTGCGCTGTTCAGCGTCAGGTCGTCAGCGGAAAGAATTTTACCGTTGTTGCGAGCCTGCGTTGCCGCGTTCAGCGTGGTTTTACCGTTGCCCTGTAGTGTGCCGTCGTTAGTCAGTACCGGGGCACTTAGCGTGAGCGCATTCTGGCTGAGGATGACGCCATTCGTCTTGTTGTTCAGGCTGTCGAGCAGGGTCAGCGTCAGACCGATGTCGCCCTGAATGCGTCCGCTGTTGGTCAAGGTGTTGGCGTTAATTTGGGTCGCAGCGCCCTGAAGCTGGCCGCTGTTGTCGATGTCTTTCGCTTTGACGTTCAGCGCGCCGCCAGTCAGCATTTTGCCCTGCTGTTGCAGGCTGCCGTTAAGCGTCAGCGCAAGGCTGTTCACCCCGCTGATTTCGCCGCTGTTGGTCAGCGAGTCGCCTTTCACCTCCAGCGTTTTGGCGCTAATCAGCCCCTGGTTGTTCAGCGTTTTTCCGCTAAGGGTCGCATCACCGAGCGCGGTGATTTTGCTGCCGGTGCCGGCTATCACGTCGCTGCTCAGCGTCAGAGCCAGATCCTGCGCGCTTTGAATTGCGCCGCTGTTGTTCAGGCTACTGCCGTCGAGAGCGATCGTCTGCCCCTGCCAGCGTCCGCTGTTGGTAACGTCACTTGCGGTAACGTCCAGTGCCTGCTGGCTCAACAGATCGCCGCTGTTGCTCAGAGTGCCTGTACTGTTGAGTCGCAGACCATTGAGGCCAACGATCGTGCCCTGATTATCAATGCTGTTCTGAGTCAGGCTAAGCGTGTCGCCCTGAAGCGCACCGTTGCTGCTGAACTGCTTGCCGCTCAGCGCCATATCGCCCGCCGTGAGCATTTTGCCGTGGTTGGCCAGCGTCGGTGCAGTCAGTGTGAAATCCCCCTGGCTCATCAGCTCGCCGTTGTTGAGGAGCGAGTTTGCCAGGGTGGAATTCAGGTTCCCGGTGGCCAGCGCAGAACCGGTGTGGCTCCAGTCTTTCACGTTAAAGCTGAGGTTCTGGCCCTGCGTGGTGCCCGCGGTGGTCAGCGTTTGACCGTCAATGGATAAATCTCCCGCGGTCAACCAGCGTCCGGCAGTTCCTTGCGATAAGGTATCGCCCGAAATTGCCAGCGCGTTTGTGCCCTGCAACAGGCCATCGCCAGTCAGGGTTGCCGTTTTCACGGTCAACGCATTGGCGGTGATTTTGCCTGGGTTAGTCAGCGTGGTGGTGTTCAGCGTCAGGGTTTTGTCGCTGGTGATAAGGCCGCTGTTGCTGATGCCGGGGATATCCAGCACCAGATTTTTAGCGCTGTAGAGCGTGCCGTTCAGCTGGTTGTTCAGTGAGTGAGTACTCACCTTCAGCGCGTTATCGCCCTGCAGCAGCCCGCTGTTGGTCAGCGTTTGCGACTGAGTGCTCAGGGAAGCGGCAACCAGCACGCCGCTGTTGTTCAGTTCAGGTGTCGTCAGGCTGGTAGACGCCGCGCTGCTTTTGCCGCTGTGCGTGAGCTTCTCGCTGGCGTTAACCGTTAGCGACTGCTGCGCCGCGTGCGTTCCTGCAAGGCTGGCTTCCCGGGCCTTAATGCTGAGATTTTTGCCGCTCTGCACCTGCGCACTGGCGGCTGTTGTGAGCTTGTCGCCCTGCAACTGCATGTTGCCGCCGGCACTGGTTTCACCGTCCAGCGTGGCTGTATTGGCCGTGAGCGCCAGATTGCCGTCAGAGTGCGTCACCGCATTTTTGCCGGAGGTCAGCGCGTCGGCATTAATGTTCAGCCCTTTACCGCCAGACAACGTGCCATTCTGCGCCACGTCATGCGCTTTTAGTGTTAGTGAGTCATCACTCACAAGTGAACCTGTGTTATTCACTTGCCCGCTGGCGGTGATATCGGCTTTGCCTTTCGCACCCGTGCTGCCGCTTTGCGTGAAATCCTGGGTGGTGATGTTCAGGCCGCTGCCACTCAGCAGCGAGCCGCTGTTGTTGAGGGAAGTGCTGTTCACCGTCAACGCGCCGCCCTGCACATTGCCACGGTTGGTGAGCGTGCTGGCGTTAAGCTGAGTGTTGCCATCCGCCAGCAGCTTGCCGCTCTGCGTCAGCGTGGCGGCGCTGGCCGTCAGGTTTTGTCCGGCCGTATTCTGGCCTTGGGTGGTGAGGGTGTCACTGGCGTTGAGCGCAACGTTGCGCGCCGCATTGATCTGGCTGGTAGCATCCTGGCTGATATTTTTGGCTTTCAGCGCCGCATCCCGTCCGGCAGTCAGCTTTGTCCTGTTCTGCGAAAGCGTGCCGTTGGCGTTCAGCACCAGGTCGTTATCGCTGTTCAGCGACCCGTTGCTGAGCGCGATGTCGCTCTGGCTGTTCAGCGTGATGTTGCCGCTGGCTTTATGGTCGCCGGTCAGGGCGATGCTCTGGCCTTTGGCATCGAAAGCGCCGCTGGCAAGGCTGCTATGCACGGTGAGCTTGCCGTTGGCGTCGAGGGTGATATCCCCCTGGCGGGTATTCAGGTTGCCGAGGTTGACCCCTACGCCTTTGTCGCTGGATACGAGGTGAATTCTGTTGGCGTACATGCCGCCCAACGCGCCGGTATCGACCGCCACCGACGGCGCAGCCCCTTCGCCTTGTTGCGCCGTGACGCTGCCGTCTGCGCCAACCCGGTTGGCCCCGGCGATCACTTTCAAATCCTTCGCATGAATGGCGGCATTCACTTCGGTCGCACGCGAGATGATCGACAGCGCATCACTGCCGCTGGCGTCAATCCCTTTGCCTTCAATCGTGATGCTGCCTTTTTTGACATCCAGCGCCTGTAAATTGCCGTTCGCGTCGAAGACAGGTTTGCCCGTGGTCAGCGTCGCCTGCGGGGTGTTGATAAAGCCGCAGCCGTTACAGGTAATGCCGTACGGGTTGGCGACCATCACATTTGCCGCTTTGCCCGCCACTTCGGTATAGCCCTGAAGCTGTGAACGGTTGCCGCCGATCACTTCGTTGATGATGCCTTTTGCTTCTTTGCCCGCTTTCAGGTTCGGGTTGCCGGTGATGATCCCGCCGAGTTGCGTCTGGTTCAGTTTGTCAGTGGCGTTATTGAGGATCAGGCCTTCTTTGCCGACGTTGTAATCTTTGAACTGGTTGTGCGAAATCCCCGCGCCGTTTGGCGTGGCGATATTCACCACCGGCACCCCGTTCGCCGCTTTGTCTGCGGAGGTGTTGCCCGTTGGCGTCAGCGTGGCAGATATCGCAGGCAGCAGTGGCTGCCCGGCGAGCAGGGCGCTAACCAGATAGCTGAGCAGACGGTACGTTAAGCGAACAGGTGGTTGATTCATGGTGATAATCCTTTAAAACGCGACGGCAACGCGGTAGTAAATGCTGACGTGGTCTGGCCCGAGCCAGTCCGGGTAAACAAGAGGGAGCCCGACAGTGAATGAGGTCGAGACCCAACGGTTGGCGGTGCTGAGCCCGGCGGCTGTGCCCCAGAGGGTGCCTCCGGCATACGGATCGAGCCTGTCGGAGTGCAGCCAGCCGCCATCAATCGCGGCTAAGGCATTGACCTGACCGATGACCGGCAGCGTGAACAGCGTGTAGTTGAGTTCGTTACGCCAGTACGCGCCGTTGTCACCGGAGATGCTTTGTTCTTTGAATCCGCGAACCGAGCTTTCACCGCCGATGGTCATGCGCTCGCTGCCGTACAGCCGATCGGGTGTCCACTGGCCGTAAGCACTTGCCAGCCACCATAAGTTGTCGGCAACAGGGCGCTGATAGCTGGCGTTAAGGCTCCATTTGCGGAACTGGGCTTTAGGTAAATCGCCGTTCTTATTGCCGTCATTTTCGGCATCAAACCACGGCATGCCGCGGCTGAACGTTGGGTTCAGTGTCGCCACCCCGCCAAGGATTTTCTGCGTGTGATTCACGCCAAACAGCAGGCTGGTGAGCTTGCGGCTGCTGCTTTGCAGCAAAATGTCATCCAGATAATTGCGGTTGATGCGGTGGCTCAGGCCAACAGACACGCCCGTTTTGATATCGCCATTGCGGAACAGAACGTGGGAAAAATTGAAGCGGTGCGTTTCGGTGTCACCGCTGGAGCGCCAGATATAGCCATTGTTATCGATGGTGCTGAGGTAGTTGTTCCAGCTGTAGCTGTAGTCAAACAGGCTGTAGCCGTAAGGCACGCTGACACCTGCGGCAAAGTTCTGCGCATCTTTAGAATTTGAAAACGCGCTGCTGCGCCCGCCGCTGACAAACCAGCTGTCGGCCAGCCCTAACAGGTTGTTGCCCGTCAACCCGGCATTAATTTGCCCCACGCCCGTGCTTTTCTGACCGCTATTATCAACACTCACCGATCCGGAAAGAGGAAATTCCGGTGTGGCGGTCAAATTAGCAATCGACCAGCCCTGCTTGCTCCCCGGCAATATTTCAATCTGTACTGGCGTGGTGCGGGCGCGGTTAATTTGCTCCATGCCTTGTTCAATATCGCGCAGGTTAAGAATATGGCCTTCAAGCCCCGGGAACGCCATTTTCAGCTCGCGTTCCGGCGCGCCGTCCATGCGAATTTTTTCGAGTCGACCTTCCAGAATGGCTAAATGCAGTTCACCTGAGCGTAAATCTTGTTCCGTCAGAAAAGCGCGGCTGGTGATATATCCCCGGCTGATATACCAGTCGGAAACGGTATTCGTGAGTTGATTGATACGAGCCATATCCAGGCACTGATTCAGCCAGGGAGCGAGTAATTTTTGTTGCTTGCGGGCATCAATAAGCGTGACATCGTCGAGCACAATGCGATGGACAGTGAAACAAGGCCCGGAAGTTGAGGCAGGGAGTTCAGGTTGCGACGGACGAATTAACGGCGCAGCACGCTTCAGCGACTCACGCTGTTGCTGGTTCTGAAGGAGCAATTGCTGCTGCTGTTGCTCGATGCTGTTGCGATCTGCAGGTGACAACGGTGCTGCAAAGACAGATTGACTGAATACCAGTAGCACCCACAGCGGGTATAAAGCTTTCATCCCTGATCCTGTTGCTTTTAGTTATTTACGTTACGAATGCACTTAATGACATTTGTTTACATTTCTGGTTACTTTAAACACAGTTTTGGAAATGTTCAAACAACAAAAATACGAATATGGACTAATTTAGGATTTTTAATCGATTTTGGGTTGCAAAATTGGAGATTTTGGCTATATGCACTCATCGCGGATGAGCCACTCTTAGGGGTTGTGCGAAAGAGAGTAAGAGCAAACTTGCAGCTCAACATCAGTCAGTCATACTTAGTTCACATTTGAGGCATTTAGTGTGGGTTAAGTGAATAAACGCTTTGATGTTTAAGTAAAAATTGGGCGATATTATAACCCTGTACAGTGTCTGGATAATTTTAAGGATATGAATATGGCACCAGTAATCGATAAAGCATTGGACTTCATCAATGGTATGAATACTTCTGTTCCTGCTCCCCAGCCTATGGACGAAAGCACGACGAAAGGAATTTTGAAGTATCTGAAAGAGTTGGGCGAACCCGTCACTGCCGAAGATGTGATGGCCCGAGGCAGCCAGGAAGGCTGGGATGAGGGATTCACTCAGAAAGTGGCCGGCTGGGCTGACAAAATCAACGCCGGTGAGCGTCTGGTGATTAAAGATCCGGAGTACTTTTCTGCGTACATGAGAGAAGAGCTGCAGGCACTGGTCTGAGTCAGCCGTGCCCGAATGGAAAGCAAGGTGTTGACTGCCGCCACGCCATTTATGCGACATAGCGCGGTAGATAAAACAAAAAAGCCACTCTGTCGAGTGGCTTAATTATATGATTCTAAAGCTAAAATTTGGTGGCCCCTGTTGGGTTTGAACCAACGACCAAGCGATTATGAGTCGCCTGCTCTAACCACTGAGCTAAGGGGCCGTGGCGGGGAATTATAAAGGAACTCCCGAAGCCAATCCAGTAAATGTGCTGCGGGTGCTGTTTTTATAAACAATGGCTTATCAATCTCTTATACTTTCCCACTCATTCCCTCCGTCGAGTTCTGTCATGGTCAAGGATATTCTTAAGCCCGGGTTGCGGGTGGTCTTCTGTGGTATCAATCCGGGTAAGTCTTCTGCGCATCTGGGGCTGCCTTTTGCTCATCCGGCTAATCGTTTCTGGAAAGTGCTGCATTTAGCCGGGTTTACCGACCGTCAGCTTAAACCTGAAGAGGCTGAGCAGATGCTGGATTACGGTTGTGGCGTGACTAAGCTGGTTGAGCGCCCTACGGTGCAGGCCAGCGAAGTGGCGCTGCACGAGCTACGTGAAGGGGGCCGGGGGCTTATCACCAAAATGCAGGACTATCAGCCAATGGCGCTGGCCATTTTGGGGAAACAGGCGTTTGAGCAGGCGTTCAGCCAGCGTGGTGCGCAGTGGGGCAAGCAGGACGTCACAGTGGGGGATACTGAGGTGTGGATCCTGCCCAACCCGAGTGGGCTGAGCCGGATTACCCTCGATAAACTTGTTGAGGCGTATCGTGAACTTGATGACGCTTTATCCGCTCGAGGATTTTAACTTCATTGCCGTTTTAATAATAAAGTGAATGACACATGTAGCATTGCTTAAATTATCGTTAACCGCTCTTCACTATATATATGCCAAAGAAAATACGGGGGAACACTTCCTCCGTGTGCATCTCCTTTTTCATTGTTAATACTTTACCTCAGAACATGCCTCTGCAATTTTAATCGCGCAGAGAAATCCCGAATGAGGTAAGTATGAATAATAAAATAAACGATCATTTATCGCAGATATATCCACTCATTTTTTCAGGTTTACCAGCAATAAGTTCAGAAACGGAAAAAGAGCTGATTGAATTTTGTGAAAGCTATCAGCAGTACGTTCTGTCAGCGATGCCATGGGTTGCCGCTGAGATTGCCGGTCTGTGCGGCTTTGCAACGCTCTTCCGGTTGATGGACCGCCATGGCGGGCGCAAACTCTATCTCCCTAAAGAAGTCAGCCGTTTTATCCGCCTTTATGGCGTGGAGATGTCGAGAGAGCAGTATCAACGTCTTTTAAAAAGAGTGGACTCATCAGGGAATATTGAGCTTCCTTCGGCGTGGGGTGTTTTTATTTCTATCCGGCGCGCGGCTATGCAAATGGCAATGCGGGAGAATGTTCCTTCAATGGATTTAACCAGGGCATTTGGTGTCAGTATGCGAAATATAAGAATGATACGCTCATCATCGGAAAAAATGAAAGGAGGTGAATCACTCTGAGTTACGCTATTTATCATTAATGCAAAAAAACACAACATCATAAATCAATGAGGAATTAACTATGTCTCAACAATATACTTTGAAAGTGCAAAATAATACCCGCAACGTTGGCAAAATCTGCGTTTATCAGACGTTGCCTGACCTTAACGACCCTACCGTTATGTCGCTGGCCTGGTTTGCGAAAGTCGCCCATCCAACCACACATGTGCAGTTCAACTGGAATATCGATTACTCCTTCATTTGGGACGAAACCGGCCCGCTGGTCCCTGGCGTCGTCTTCGATGCTTCACAAGTCTGGCCTGCCGGGTTGACGAGCAATAACAGCGTCACGTTTTCTTCTCAGCAGCAGGCACTGACTTTTACCAACCAGCAGACCGCGGCTCGTGCAGGCACGTTGTATGTGCATAACGACGGCACCGTACCTTTTGATAAGGCGTCGGTTGGGATTGGCATGTCCGGTGCGGGCACGTTTGCCAAACCCGCTCAGCCGAATATGACCTTCAGCTTCACCCCGCATCCGGAATACTGGGTGACGTTTGGCGATTATCAGGTGGGCGAGGTGCTGGATATTGAGTCCATCACCAATGCTCAGAAAATCGTGTTCAACCCAAATGTCTACAACGTGGATGCCGTGCTGAACCTCGACAACACCTGGACCGTTAAATAACCCCTGGGGGAATGAGTATGATCATTATCGTTTGTACGGACGACCCGCGACTGGTACGCATTGCCGATGCATCGATACGCAAGGCGCCAAAAATATATGGTCTTCGCCACCAAATTTTTCGTAATGAGCTTCCAAAGCTGAGTCGCGATGAAGATCTGTTTATTATTGCTCACGGTGCATTTCAGGGGGATGAAGGCCAGCCAGTAATTGGCGATCACACTGCGGCGTTTTATCTCAGTGGCGATCAGTGTTATCTCAACATGGCTACTGTATTCCCGGAGGGATATAAGGGGCGGATTTTTGTGGATGCTTGCCAATCCGCAGATGATTCCCCGGATATCGACAGCTTTATTACCACTCTGCAAACCCAGTTCCTGGTCAATGAACAAAATGTCCAGGTGTATGGGATTAACGGGGCGAGTTCAGGGTTGATTCCGCTTCCTGACGACCCGAAATGGGTGCCTGCTCAGCTATGACGTAAAAAAAAGCCCCGATGCGATATCGGGGCTTGAGAGTGATGACAAACCTCTAACGAATGAGATCTGTCATAGGGTATCGAATAAAAAACAAGGAAAATCAATTTATTGATTTTCGGCTGATAACCACAAAGAAGGAAAAACCACGCTTTTTCCTTCTTTGTCGGCAGTCTGAAGCCCCGATGCGATATCGGGGCTTTTATCTGAACGAAGAAAAGATTAATCGTCGAGGAAGCTACGCAGCACTTCAGAACGGCTCGGGTGACGCAGTTTACGCAACGCCTTCGCTTCAATCTGACGGATACGTTCGCGGGTCACGTCGAACTGTTTACCCACTTCTTCCAGCGTGTGGTCGGTGTTCATGTCGATACCGAAACGCATACGCAGGACTTTCGCTTCACGCGCGGTCAGACCGGCCAGCACGTCGTGCGTTGCCGCACGCAGGCTTTCTGTGGTTGCAGAATCCAGCGGCAGTTCGAGGGTAGTATCCTCGATGAAATCGCCCAGATGTGAATCTTCATCGTCACCGATTGGGGTTTCCATGGAGATAGGCTCTTTGGCAATTTTCAGCACTTTGCGGATCTTGTCTTCCGGCATCAGCATGCGTTCTGCCAGTTCTTCCGGCGTTGGCTCACGGCCCATTTCCTGCAGCATCTGGCGGGAGATACGGTTGAGCTTGTTGATAGTCTCAATCATATGCACCGGAATACGGATGGTGCGCGCCTGATCCGCGATCGAACGGGTGATCGCCTGACGGATCCACCAGGTTGCGTAGGTGGAGAACTTGTAACCACGACGGTATTCGAACTTGTCTACCGCTTTCATCAGGCCGATGTTGCCTTCCTGAATCAGGTCGAGGAACTGCAGACCACGGTTGGTGTATTTCTTGGCGATAGAAATCACCAGACGTAAGTTCGCTTCAACCATCTCTTTCTTCGCACGGCGGGCTTTCGCTTCACCGATGGACATGCGACGGTTGATGTCTTTAACCTGCTCGATGGTCAGGCCGGTCTCTTCTTCAATCTGCTGCAGTTTCTGCAGGCCGCGCTGAACGTCTTCTTTTACGTCGTTCAGTTTTTCAGACCACGGCTTGTTCATTGCGACGGCGGCGTTGAACCAGGTTTCGCTGGTTTCGTTACCGGTGAACAGAGTGATGAAGTTTTTCTTCGGCATTTTGCACTGTTCAACGCACAGCTTCATGATGATACGTTCCTGAACGCGAACGCGCTCCATCATGGTACGCATGCTGTTGACCAGATAATCGAACTGTTTTGGCACCAGGCGGAACTGTTTGAAGACTTCAGACAGCTTCAGAATTTGTTCCTGAGCGGCGGCATGGCTGCGGCCTTTCGCTTTGATGGTGTCACGTGCAAGTTCGTACTGGGTACGTAGTTCGCCGAATTTTTCACGAGCCAGTTCCGGGTCGATGCTGTTGTCATCGTCGCTGGAATCGTCGTCTTCTTCTTCGTCTTCCTCTTCGTCGTCAGCCATCTCTTCCTGAGAGAGTTCAGACCCGACGTGAGTGGCGGTTGGGGCCAGATCTTCTTCGGCGTTAGGATCGACGAAACCGGTGATCAGATCGGACAGACGAGCTTCTGCCGCTTCAACGCGATCGTACTGCTCAAGCAGATAGGTGATTGCTTCCGGGTATTCAGCAACGGAGCACTGTACCTGGTTGATGCCGTCTTCGATACGCTTGGCAATATCGATTTCGCCTTCGCGGGTCAGCAGTTCAACGGTACCCATTTCGCGCATGTACATGCGCACCGGGTCGGTGGTACGTCCGATTTCAGACTCAACGCTCGACAGCACCTGTGCGGCAGCTTCTTCCGCATCTTCGTCGGTGTTGTTTGAGTTTTCAGCAAGCAACAGATCATCGGCATCCGGTGCTTCTTCCATCACCTGAATGCCCATGTCGTTGATCATCTGGATGATGTCTTCGATCTGATCGGAGTCGACGATATCTTCCGGCAGATGGTCATTGACCTCGGCATAGGTCAGATAGCCTTGCTCCTTGCCCTTGGTAACAAGAAGTTTAAGCTGTGACTGCGGGTTTTGCTCCATAAGACGGTATCCACACTTAATTCATTGATTGGTGTCGGTCGGCGAAAACAAGTTACCGACTTTTAAAGCGAGGGCCTGCTTATATTATTGCCGCTGCGCCTCGGTGCGGCCTTCGGGATCGTCCCGATTGCTATTCGGCACTTAAGCCGTTGAATTCATTTTTTGGCCAGTTCCTGGTTCAGTGTCCAGAGTTCCCGGCGTTCATCACTGCTTAACCCGTGTGTGCGGTCTCGAGCTATCAACTCTTCTTGCCGCTGGACTAACAGTGAATCGAACATATGGTTCAGTGAGTCGGTGAACGTTTTCTCAGCGATTTCCTTATCTGCTATATCGTCCCACATCGACAGTTTTTCAAGGGTAGCGGCTTCATTTGTGCCGCGATACTGCTCCAGAAGCTGGCCGGTTGTCAGTCCGGGTTGTGACAGACAAGTGTTGACCAGTTCAGAAAATAAGCCAAGTCCGGGCAGCTTTTTCGGATCAAGCCCGGTCAGGGGTGGAACCAGAGCGCCAAGCTCGGGGTTTTGCACCAGTAACCCTATCAGTATACGCATGGTCGTGCGTTTTAGCTGTGGAGCAGGGCGGGCGGTGCCATTTTCTGCCTGTTTTGGCATTAAACGCTCAAGCTGGGCATCATCAAGAATGCCGAGCTTTTTCCCTAACTCCTGACGCAAATAGATGCGCAGCGTTTCGCCAGGAACCTGAGTAATCAGCGGCAGCGCCAGCGTACTGAGCTGTGCTCGCCCGTCCGGGCTACTCAAATCGACCTGTGGCATCAGGCTGTTAAACAAAAACGTGGAGAGCGGCTGTGCCTGCTCCATCCTCGCTTCGAACGCCGCTTTGCCTTCTTTGCGCACCAGCGTATCCGGATCTTCGCCATCCGGCAGAAACATAAAGCGCAACTGACGACCGTCGGTCATGTATGGCAGCGCGGTTTCCAGGGCGCGCCATGCGGCGTCTCGTCCTGCGCGGTCTCCGTCGTAACAACAGATAACGTTGTTCGTCACCCGAAACAGCAGCTGAATGTGATCGGCCGTGGTCGAGGTACCCAGTGACGCAACGGCATAGTTGATGTCGTATTGCGCCAGTGCCACCACATCCATATAGCCTTCGACCACCAGCAGACGCTGCGGTTCAGCTTCGCTTTGTTGCGCTTCATAAAGGCCGTAAAGCTGGCGGCCTTTATGGAAAATATCGGTTTCCGGGGAGTTGAGGTACTTTGGCAGGGCATCGCCCAGCACACGCCCGCCAAACCCAATCACCCGGCCACGTTTATCGCGAATGGGGAACATCACTCGTTCGCGGAAACGATCGTAACTGCGTCCCTGATCGTTAGTGACTAACATGCCTGCGTCGGTCAGTGATTGCTGATTTTCGCGGTTGTTGCCAAAACGCTTTAATACGTTGTCCCAGCCTGGCGGCGCATAGCCAATCGCAAAACGGGCGATGACTTCGCTGCTCAAACCGCGTTTCGTCAGATACTGACGCGCAGGGGCTGCGGTGGGTTGATTCAGGGATTGCTGATAAAACGTGCTCAGGCCTTCCATTAACTGATAGAGACTTTGCCGCTGATGGCGTTCTATCTGGGTGGGGCCGGAGCCTGCTTCGTACGGCACTTCAAGGTTGTGCATGGCCGCCAGTTCTTCGACGGTTTCCACAAACTCGAGCTTGTCGTAGTTCATCAGAAAGTCGACGGCGTTACCGTGCGCACCACAGCCGAAGCAGTGGTAAAACTGTTTCTCACCGTTGACGGTGAACGAAGGCGTTTTTTCGTTATGGAAGGGACAACACGCGTGATAATTTTTGCCCTGCTTTTTCAGCTTAACCCGTGCATCGATAAGATCGACGATGTCCGTTCTAGCCAGCAAGTCATTGATAAAGACACGTGGGATACGTCCAGCCATAAGCCTCGTTATTTATCAGTTTTATAAACGAAAATAAGCCGCGCATTCCTTCCGGAAGCACGGCCTTTACAGCTTAAACTCGGTCTGGATTGAGAGCGTGCGCTCTCAACAGATTAGTACAGACGAGTGCGGCGTGCGTTTTCGCGAGCCAGTTTCTTCGCGTGACGTTTCACAGCAGAAGCTTTAGCGCGCTTACGTTCGGTCGTTGGTTTTTCATAGAACTCACGACGACGAACTTCCGCCAGAACACCTGCTTTTTCACAGGAACGCTTGAAGCGACGCAGTGCTACGTCGAACGGCTCGTTTTCACGTACTTTAATTACCGGCATGTAACTCTCACCTTTGATAAATTCGGTTTGCCGCTGGCATCAACGCCAGCTTATTTCAAAATGGTGCGGAATTTTACTGCAACTCCTGCTGCTTTGTAAAGCACCAATGCCGTTTTTGAACGGGACTTTTGTAAGGGGGAAGAGTATACACGAAGTCACCCCTCAGGGTATACATCGACCCGCATTCGCCCTACACTGCGCGGTATTGAAACGAGGTAAAAGCAAACATGCGTGTACTGGGAATCGAAACATCCTGTGATGAAACTGGCATCGCCATTTACGACGATGTAAACGGATTGTTAGCCAACCAATTGTATAGTCAGGTGAAACTGCACGCTGACTACGGCGGCGTTGTGCCAGAACTGGCCTCCCGCGACCATGTGCGGAAAACCGTTCCGCTGATTCAGGCTGCCCTGAAAGAAGCAAATTTAACGGCGCAAGATATTGATGCTGTCGCCTACACCGCGGGCCCTGGCCTGGTTGGCGCGCTGCTGGTTGGCGCAACGGTAGGGCGTTCTCTTGCGTTCGCCTGGAACGTGCCTGCGATTCCGGTTCACCATATGGAAGGCCATTTACTGGCTCCGATGCTGGAAGATAACCCGCCGGAATTCCCATTTGTAGCGCTGCTGGTCTCCGGCGGCCACACTCAGCTTATCAGCGTGACGGGTATTGGCGAATATGAACTGCTCGGCGAATCTATCGACGATGCCGCCGGGGAAGCGTTCGATAAAACAGCCAAACTGCTGGGGCTTGATTATCCTGGCGGCCCAATGCTGTCGAAAATGGCTTCGCAAGGGGCGGAAGGGCGCTTTGTCTTCCCACGTCCGATGACGGACCGTCCAGGTCTGGACTTCAGTTTCTCCGGCCTGAAGACCTTCGCAGCCAACACCATTCGTTCAAATGGCACTGACGATCAGACTCGCGCTGATATCGCGCGTGCGTTTGAAGATGCTGTCGTGGATACGCTGATGATCAAGTGCCGTCGTGCGTTAGATCAGACTGGCTTTAAGCGTCTGGTGATGGCCGGTGGCGTAAGCGCTAACCGCACGCTGCGCGCAAAACTTGCCGAGATGATGCATAAGCGTAAAGGCGAAGTGTTTTATGCACGTCCGGAATTTTGCACCGATAACGGCGCGATGATTGCCTACGCGGGCATGGTTCGTCTCAAAACCGGCGAAAACGCGGGCCTCGGCGTCACCGTGCGTCCTCGCTGGCCGCTGGCTGAGTTGCCTGCTGCGTAATTATTGCCGGGCGGCACTTCGTTTGCACCGGCCTACGGTTTTGTAGGCACGGTAAGCGAAGTGTCACCGGGCAACACAAATTACCCCTTCAGCATCCCTTTATCTTCCAGAAACGCAATAATCGCAGGTAAGCCTTCGCCCGCTTTCAGGTTGCTGAAAGTCCACGGTTTGTCGCCGCGCATGCGATTTGTGTCGCGTTCCATTACTTCAAGCGAAGCGCCCACGTAAGGTGCCAGGTCGGTTTTATTGATCACCAGAAAATCAGATTTAGTGATCCCCGGGCCGCCTTTGCGCGGGATCTTTTCCCCTTCGGCTACGTCGATCACGTAGATCGTCAGATCCGCCAGTTCCGGGCTGAAGGTAGCACTCAGGTTGTCGCCGCCACTTTCCACGAAGATCAGATCCAGATTGCCGAATTTCTCGCTAAGTGCTTCGACTGCCGCCAGATTCATCGAGGCATCTTCACGGATGGCGGTGTGAGGGCAGCCTCCCGTTTCGACACCGACGATACGCTCCGGCGCCAGTGCGCCCGCTTCGGTAAGGATGCGTTGATCTTCTTTGGTGTAGATATCGTTGGTCACAACTGCCAGGTGATACGTGTCACGCATTGCTTTACACAGTGCTTCCAGCAGGGCGGTTTTACCGGAGCCCACCGGGCCGCCGACGCCCACGCGCAGCGGATGTTTATAGATTGCCATACCTTCTCCTCAGGAACGGAACAGTCGGGAATATTGGGTTTCGTGACGCGCCGAAGCGATAGCCGCCAGCGGCGTCGCGGAACCAATGTGTTCATCGGGGCAATTCAGCCCTCGCTCGATGCCTGCGGCGTAATGCTCGCAGAGCGTCATAATCAATTTTTGCGCGGCCTGCTGCCCAAATGGCACCAGCTTGACGCCAGCCATCACCGCGCTTTCAATCCAGCTGTAGCCGAGGGTTAAAGCCAGCTCGGGCAAATCGATTTTCCAGCGCACGCCGAGCCACGCCATGCCGCAAAGTTGGCTTTGGTTAAACAAAGATCGCCACTCCTGTGGACATTCCGGCTGCCAGTCGTACAGCAGGCGGGTGAATGCCTGCCCGCGATTGCGTTCTTCTTCACGCAGCTCGCGCGTTTCGCGGCAGGCCAGAAGCCATGCCGTCCAGCGCATTGCGGCTTCCGCATCGTCTTTCTCCCACGCGTGGTACAGCCTGGAAAACAACGGCAAATCTACATGGAAAAAGCTGTGTTCCATCTGCTGCGTCTGCCAGTGGGCAAAGGCTGCGGTGTCTTTCACCCAGCCCGCTTCAACCGCCCATTCCAGCCCTTGTGACCAACTGTAGCCGCCGACGGGCAGGTTGCTGCTGGCGAGCTGCAACAAACGCAACTTTTGCGTGGTGCTGATCATCAGTGGCTGTGCGAATGATCGTGTGAATGATGATGGTGATGCCCCTGCGCTTCGCTGGTGTAGGCCCCGGCTTCTGGCTCGAAAGGTAACTGCGCGAAGCTCACTTCTAGCCCGAACTGGCGCAGCATATCGTCCAGCACGTGGTCGTGGTGATAACGCAGTTCACCCGGCATGATTTGCAGTGGCACGTGGCGATTACCGAGGTGGTAACAGGCTTTGGCTAGCTGGAACGGATCATCACAGCGCACTACGGAGACGCCCTCATCGGCGGCTATTACCGCAATAAACTCGTGTCCGTCTTCGCTGCAAAGAATGTCGCCGCCTCTCAGCAGCAGGCCGCGTGGAAGCATCAGGCCTGCTTCACGACCATCGCTGAGCGTGACTTTGGCGCGGCTTTTCACTCGCACGTCGATGGTGAGCGTCACGCTGGCCGTGAAGTGATGGGCGTTATCCACCCGGTGAGTCAGATACAGCATTGTCGCTCCTTAAAACAGAAAATAGCGTTGTGCCATCGGCAGCACATCCGCGGGTTCGCTGGTAATGAGTTGCCCGTCGACGCGCACTTCATAGGTCTGTGCATCGACGGTGATATCAGGCTGCAGGCTGTTGTGGATCATGTCGGCTTTTTTGACCGTTCGGCAGCCTTTCACCCCCGCTATCTGGCTCTTCAGCCCAAGCTGTTGAGGGACGTTGTTATCGATAGCGGCTTGAGAGAGAAACGTCAGGCGGCAGTGATGTCGGGCCGCGCCAAGTGCGCCAAACATCGGGCGATAGTGCACGGGCTGCGGTGTCGGAATGGAGGCGTTGATATCGCCCATTGGTGCCATAACAATCATCCCGCCTTTGACGATCGCCGCGGGTTTGACCCCAAAAAAGGCTGGCGACCAGAGCACTAAATCAGCCAGTTTTCCCGTTTCTATCGACCCAACTTCATGAGCGATACCGTGCGTCAGCGCCGGGTTGATGGTGTATTTGGCGATATAACGTTTCACGCGGAAGTTATCGTTCTCGCCTTGCTCTTCCTCCAGCGCGCCACGCTGAACTTTCATGCGGTGCGCCACTTGCCAGGTGCGAAGAATGACTTCCCCGACGCGACCCATGGCCTGTGAATCCGAAGAGGTGAGCGAGAACGCGCCGATGTCATGCAGGACGTCTTCTGCGGCAATGGTTTCACGACGAATACGCGATTCGGCAAATGCTACATCTTCAGCGATATCCGGCGACAGGTGGTGGCAAACCATCAGCATATCGAGATGCTCGTCGAGGGTATTAACGGTGTACGGCAGCGTCGGGTTGGTGGAAGAGGGCAAAATATTCGGCCGCGAACAGGCGGTGATAATATCCGGTGCATGGCCGCCGCCCGCGCCTTCCGTGTGGAAGGTGTGAATGGTGCGATCGCCAATGGCGGCCAGCGTGTCTTCCACAAAGCCAGCCTCGTTGAGGGTGTCGCTGTGCAGCGCGACCTGAATATCCATTTCCTCTGCCACCGTCAGCGAACAGTCGATTGCCGCGGGCGTTGAGCCCCAGTCTTCATGAATTTTCAGGCCAACGACGCCTGCTGCGACTTGTTCACGTAAAGCATCAGGATTTGAGCCGTTGCCTTTGCCGAGCAGGCCGATGTTGACGGGCAACGAATCAATCGCCTGAAGCATCCGGCTGATATACCACGGGCCAGGCGTGCAGGTGGTTGCGTTGGTGCCTGCCGCCGGGCCAGTGCCGCCGCCGATCATGGTTGTGACTCCGGAAACTAAAGCTTCTTCGGCCTGCTGTGGGCAGATCCAGTGAATGTGGGTGTCGATCCCACCCGCGGTGACGATCTTCCCTTCGGCGGCGATCACTTCTGTGCCAGCGCCAATCGGGATCGTCACGTTGGGTTGGATATCCGGGTTGCCCGCTTTGCCGACGGCGAAGATCCTGCCGTCTTTCACGCCGATATCGGCTTTAACGATCCCCCAGTGATCGACAATCAGCGCGTTGGTCAGCACCAGATCCACGCAGGCGTCGGCGGTCATCTGGCCCTGACCCATGCCGTCGCGGATAACCTTGCCGCCACCAAATTTCACCTCTTCGCCGTAAGTGGTCAGATCGTCTTCCACTTCAATCCATAGCTCGGTATCGGCAAGCCGCACTTTATCGCCGGTTGTCGGGCCGAACATGTCCGCATAGGCCTGGCGGGAAATCTCGCTCATGGTTTTGCCTCCAGCTCGCCCATGACCTCGCCACGAAAGCCGAAAATGCGTTTGTTGCCTGCTACTGCGACCAGCTCGACCTCACGTTTTTGCCCTGGCTCGAAGCGCACGGCGGTGCCTGCCGGAATATTCAGGCGATAGCCCTTACAGGCTTCGCGATCGAATTTCAGCGCGGGGTTAACCTCGTAAAAGTGATAGTGCGATCCCACCTGAATCGGCCTGTCGCCGTGGTTTTCGACGATCGTTTTTCGCGTTTCTCGCCCTGAGTTCATCGCAATGCTGCCGCTCTGGATCTTGTATTCACCGGGGATCATGAAAGCCTCTTCAGATTATCGGGTTATGAACGGTGACTAGTTTGGAGCCATCCGGAAACGTGGCTTCAACCTGAATATCCGGGATCATCTCTGGCACGCCTTCCATCACCTGATCGCGGGTTAAGACATGGCGGCCGTCTTCCATCAGCGAAGCCACGCTTTTCCCGTCGCGGGCACCTTCCATGATGAAGGCGCTGATCAGGGCCACGGACTCGGGGTAGTTGAGTCGCAGGCCACGGGCCAGGCGGCGCTCGGCCACCAGCGCGGCGGTAAATAACAGCAATTTATCTTTTTCTCTTGGCGTCAGTTCCATAGCGGTCTCTCAGGTCTGCCAGATTCGGGGTAACACAGGGGATTTGTTGAGCAACTGCGGGCGCAGGTATTGCCAGATTTCTCGCATCGCGCGTTGGCAGATAATGTTGTCGTGCGATAAAAAGCGCACCGTCAGCAGGTTGTCGGTCAACGTTGCCCCGGCATAAAAATTCAGCGGAGTTAACAACTCGCGAACGCCTTCCAGCATATTTTCAGTTGCCGGATAGAACAGCAGGTTACCGACCCAGGGTTGTGCTGCCACCGCGCTGAGATCGCTGTCGGCAAGGTGCAGGCGTTCCATCAGCAGCGGCATTCCGCTTTTCCAGACTTCAAGGCGGCTGGAAATTTCACCTTGCCCGAAAGCTTCACCCATCACTGGCCGCCCGAGGCAAAACAATTCCCAGGCCAGCAGCTGCGAGCGCTCATGTAGATGGAACACGGTGTGAAGCTGGGCACGGGCTGCGGGGAAGAAAATGGTGTCCTGCGGCAGCCATTCGAGAATCGCATTTTCCGCAAGGTCAAAACGCTGGCTGAGCCGCGCCTGCGGGCCGTGGCTGCGGTAAAACTTACTGGCGCCGGGCATGGTGATCAGCGCGTGGCTGTTAGGTTCCAGGGTGACGTTGATATCCAGTTCATCGCCGCCGACTATGCCGCCGGGGGGATGCAGCAGATAAAGATGGCAGGTGTTTTCTTCGGGATAAAAAGGGCGCTGAACGGTCAACGGACCCGAATGGCGAGCAGAGGCCAGCACCGTTTTTTCCGGCGTATGGCGGAACTGTAAGGCGAGCGTGGCATGCCAGCCTTTTTTGTCACTCTCCAGTCCTGCGCCAGACAAAGCGGCACCTCTGCAATTGCGTGATTAATCAGACGCTAATGAGTATGGATCAGCAGAGGAATTTGCAGGTCATAGGAAAGGCTTATGATGTTAAGTCAATGTAATAATTGATGTCGCCGCCCATTGGACGGCGAGGAGAAGGGCTTAGTCCTGCGGTTTATTTTTTCTCAGGCGGGTCCAGATTTTGGTTTCTTGCCGACGCCACAGGCGCTGAATGTTGTCATGGTGGCGCAGTAAGATAAGGCAGGAAAGCATCGACACCGGGAAGGTGTACTGCGGCATAAACCACCAGACGTAAAACGGCGCAACCAGCGCACTGACTATCGCCCCAAGCGAGGAATAGCCGCTCAGCAAAATAGTTAAAAGCCAGGTGCCAGCCATCACGCCGGTGAGATCCCAGCCAATCGGTGCGATGGCACCAAAGGCAGTGGCAACCCCTTTACCGCCGCGAAAACCAAAGAAGACCGGCCAGATGTGACCGAGACAAGCGGCGATGGCGACCATCCCGAGCCAGAACGGGGTAAACCCCAAAGCCCAGGCGCCCCACGTCGGCAACATGCCTTTGAGGATGTCGAAGATCAGTACAGCTACGGCTGCTCCCTTGCCGCCAATTCGTAAAACGTTGGTCGCTCCGGGGTTACCAGAGCCGCTTTCACGGGGATCAGGCAGACCCGCGAGGCGACAGACCAGAATGGCGCTGGAAATTGAGCCGCAAAGGTAGGCGAGGAAGACCATTCCAGGCGCGATTGCACTCATAACGCTGTTCCGTTTTGAAAATGTATCGGTATTCTCTTCATCTGTGGATAATACGCATATTTTGCCGGAAGTGGTATCCGGCGCGGGCAAAAAGCAGGCAGGGCGTGATGGATATTGTATTTATAGAGCAACTTTCGACAATCACCACCATTGGTGTTTACGACTGGGAACAGACCATTGAACAGAAGCTGGTGTTCGATATCGAAATGGCGTGGGACAACCGGAAATCGGCCGTCAGCGACAACGTTGAAGATTGCCTGAGCTATGCCGATATCAGCGAAGCAGTGATCGCTCACGTAGAAGGCGGGAAATTCGCACTGGTGGAGCGTGTTGCGGAAGAGGTCGCTCAGCTCTTACTGACGCGTTTTAACTCACCGTGGGTGCGCATCAAACTGAGCAAACCTGGCGCTGTGGCACGAGCGGCAAACGTGGGGGTGATCATCGAGCGTGGCACAATTCCGAAAGGATAAGTTTAGATTCATCATCGTTAAACGAAACACCGATAGATATGTCTTAATGCTGACGTAGAGTTAGCTGTCTTATTTTTCATTTTTTTCTTTACTTTAAGGGTTTATTTGATGAGCGATATGCACTCGCTGCTGGTAGCGGCTATCCTGGGTGTTGTCGAAGGACTGACAGAATTTTTGCCGGTGTCCAGCACGGGCCACATGATTATCGTGGGCCATCTGCTGGGGTTTGAGGGAGAGACGGCGAAAACCTTCGAAGTGGTTATCCAGTTAGGGTCGATTCTGGCCGTGGTCGTGATGTTCTGGCGTCGGCTGTTTGGCCTGATTGGCATTCACTTCGGCCGCCCGCCGGTACATGAAGGCGAAGGCAGCGGGCGTCTGTCTCTGATTCACGTTTTGCTGGCGATGATCCCGGCCGTGGTGCTTGGGCTTGTGTTACACGATGCCATCAAGGCACTGTTTAACCCGGTGAACGTGATGTATGCGCTGGTGGTCGGCGGCGTGTTGCTGATTGCGGCGGAAGTGTTTAAGCCAAAACAGCCACGCGCAATGGGCCTGGACGATATGACCTATGGCCAGGCGTTTGCGATTGGCTGTTTCCAGTGTCTGGCGTTGTGGCCGGGTTTCTCCCGCTCCGGGTCAACCATTGCGGGCGGGATGCTGATTGGCGTGAGCCGTTATGCTGCGGCAGAGTTTTCTTTCCTGCTGGCGGTGCCGATGATGATGGGCGCGACTGCGCTCGATCTCTACAAAAGCATCGGCTTCCTGACCACCTCAGATATTCCGATGTTTGCTGTCGGCTTTATCACGGCGTTCGTGGTAGCGCTGTTTGCGATTAAAACCTTCCTGCACATCATCAAACGCATCACCTTTATCCCGTTTGCTATCTATCGCTTCATTGTGGCGGCAGCGGTTTACGCGGTGTTCATGTAACCTGCGGACAGCGTTTTTCTTTCCACTGCGCGACGGCTTCGATACGGCGTCGCGTCAGTTCCTCCCTGACTTCCGGCCCTTTAAATCCTGCCTCGATGACCGGTTTGGTCGGCACGGATTTTGCAACGATCCACGCTTCACGCAGTAAACGCCCTTGCGGATAATCACAGGCTTCGAACGTGGTACGCCCACGCACGTCGGCTTCGCTGGTGAGGGCGATTTGCTCCACACGCTGCGGCTTGCGCCACGCATCAATCGAATCAAACAGCTTCACGATGGTTGCCGGTTTAAGAATGGGCATGGTGTGGATGAGGTCGTGAAATTCCGCGACCAGCTTGGCCAGATCTCGCATTTCATTCGGCACGCGTAAACGAGCGCACAATTGCTCGACGAGTTTCACCCCTGCCGGGCCGTGGCCGTGATGGCGAGGCCAGAACTCTTTTGGCGTAAGCCCTTTGCCCAGGTCGTGGCAAAGCGTTGCGAAACGGACATCCAGTGCAGGCGAAAGCATCGCAGCCATCGTCAGCGTCATCAGCGTATGCACGCCAGTGTCGATTTCAGGGTGCCACTTCGCCGGAGCAGGCACGCCGTACAGCGCATCAATTTCCGGGAACAGGACCTTTAACGCGCCGCAGTCGCGCAGCGTCTGGAAATAGACCTGAGGATTGCGGGTGCCAAGTGCGTTCTCGGTTTCCTTCCAGACGCGCTCCGGCGTGAGATGTTCAAGCTCGCCTGCCGCCGTCATTTCACGCATCAACGCCATGGTTTCATCGGCAATGCGGAAGCTCAGGTGAGCGTAACGAGCGGCAAAGCGCGCCACGCGCAGCACGCGTAAAGGATCTTCACTGAAGGCAGGGGAAACATGGCGAAGCAGACGGTTTTTCAGATCGTTCTGACCGTGGTACGGATCGATAATCGTGCCGTCTTCGCTTTGCGCGAGGGCGTTAACCGTCAGGTCACGGCGCAGTAAATCTTGTTCAAGGGTGACATCAGGAGCGGCATAACAAGTGAAGCCGGTATAACCGGAGCCGGATTTTCGCTCGGTACGCGCAAGGGCATATTCTTCGTGGCTTTCA
Source organism: Pantoea sp. sgz302252 (assembly GCF_047713085.1). Classification (NCBI taxonomy): domain Bacteria; kingdom Pseudomonadati; phylum Pseudomonadota; class Gammaproteobacteria; order Enterobacterales; family Erwiniaceae; genus Pantoea; species Pantoea sp. sgz302252. The sequence continues at coordinate 57,938 of NZ_JBLFJW010000023.1, read as the reverse complement.
GGATGGAGAAAAACAGGAAAATCGCGACCTACCTGCTGGTAGCCCGCGTCGAGCATCTGCTGGGGTGTGGCACCGACAACCACCCAATCTTTGTCTTTGACCGGCAGGCCTAACAACGCATCACGAACCGCACCACCGACCAGATATGTCTTCACGCCACACAACCCCTCTCACTTTGATTATCGGAAGATAATACGTAAGTGTAGAGGCGTTTGCGAATCAGACGGTCAGTTCATCCAGCGATCTTTGCGCTTGCGGCTTGGCACCAGCAGCGGCAGAACCAGGCCGAGGATCAGGCCCACACCCAGCACGCCGCCACCGTACATGAACCACTGCATGATGATGGTGCGCTGTTTGTCATCGAGCTGCAGATTGGCGGCATTCACCTTTTTCTGCGCCACGATGAGTTCGTTTTTCAGCTTTTGATTCTCTTCTTTCAGCCCGTTAATGACGCTGTCGCTACCCGCGACTTTCTTCTGCATGTCTGCAGTGCGCTCATTCCAGGTGGCATCAATATTGTTCAGCTTGTCGGTGAGCGTTTTCACCTGGCTTTCCAGGTCTGGAACGCGAGTTTTAAAGCTCGGTTCGCTCTTCAGCTCTTTGAGTGGGATCCAGGCGGTACGGCCGTTGCTGTCACGCACCTGTCCATATTGAGTACTGTCATTGGTTTGCAGGAGGGTGACCGCTTCTCCTGCGGTGACGGTGCCGGCCAGACGATAGTCATCGCCTGGTCCGCTGCGGACCCAGGTGTTCAGTTCATCTGAAACGTAACGGGTTTCTTCCGCGTGAACGGCAGCAGTTGCGCTAAGCGCTAATAAAGTTAATCCAATCAGGCGTAATTTAGGCATCAGGTCATTCGTTATTGTCATAAAGTGAAATGATAGTAATGGCATCAGTCTGACGATGCCAGGCATTCTGCCGCAATCAGAATCCTCCAGGAGGAGATTGCATGGCAAAGTACCGCGAAATACACTCTACTGACAAAAAAGATGCGCGTAAGTTCGGCGTAACGTTCAATCAAGGCTTCGCAACCATAAGAAATCAGTCATGGATCAGGAAATCGAATTGAAGTTCATCGTTGAGCCGCAGGGGGTCGATACCTTGCGCCAGCAGCTCAACAGCCTCTCTGCGGAACACGTTCCGGCCGCGCAATTACTCAATATTTACTATGAAACGCCAGACAACTGGCTGCGTAAACACGACATGGGCCTGCGCATCCGCGGCCACAACGGTCGCTATGAAATGACGATGAAAATCGCGGGGCGTGTGGTGGGCGGTTTGCATCAGCGTCCTGAATACAATATCGATCTGGATAAGCCTGAACTGGCGCTGGAAAAGCTGCCTGCGGAAGTGTGGCCCGAGGGCAAATTACCCGGTTCGCTGGCCTCTCAGGTGAAGCCGTTATTCAGCACCGATTTTTACCGTGAAAAATGGCTGATTAACCACAATCAGAGCCGTGTCGAACTGGCGCTGGATTTGGGCGAGGTCGCGGCTGGTGGGCATCAGGAAGCTCTCTGCGAACTGGAGCTGGAACTGCTTCATGGCGAAGTTGAAGATATTCTGGAAATCGCCGAACAACTGCTTTCTGCCGGAGTTTTGCGTCAGGGAAGTCTCAGTAAAGCGGCACGAGGATATCATCTGGCGCAGGGGAATGCCGAACGAGCACTGAAACCTGCGGAATTTACCGCTGAAGGCAACGCAGCACTGGAGGCGGCGCTCGCGCACTGGCAGTATCACGAAGAGCTTTGGTTACGGGGCAACCACGCGGCAAGAGCGGAAGTGCTGAAAGCGGTCGCGTTTATCCGCACGGCGCTGGCAAGCGACCATGAAATGGCCTCTGAGCAAATGGCACAAATCGCGGAGGCGATTGCCGTGGCTGATAACGCCCACAACGCCGTTTTCCAGCCGCAAATTGCCAGAGCCAAATTGATGCTGACGGCTTTTTTAGTCACCGGACGATAAGCAAGCAACGAGGGCAGTCATGACGCCGTTTTCTATGCAGTTACAGCTTCACTGGCAGACGGTCGTCGACAGACTGCCAGCAGAATTTCCTTCCTCAGAATTAAGCCCGCAGGCTCAGGCGGCGATGACGTTCAGCGATTTCATCGCCCAGAGTCTGACGACCCATCCGAACTGGATTAGCGAGCTGGAAAGTTCGCCGCCTCAGGCTGACGAATGGCAGCATTACGCCGCCTGGTTACAAGATGCACTTGCTGACGTGAGCGATGAAAACAGCCTGATGCGCGAACTGCGCCTCTTCCGCCGCCGGGTCATGGTTCGCATCGCCTGGGCGCAAGCGCTCTCCCTGGTCAGTACCGAAAGCAGTTTGCAGCAGCTCAGTCACTTAGCCGAAACGCTGATTGTTGCCGCGCGAGACTGGCTGTATGACGCCTGTTGCCGCGAATGGGGCACGCCCTGTAACGCCGAAGGAAAACCGCAGCCACTGCTGATTTTAGGCATGGGCAAACTGGGTGGCGGCGAGCTTAACTTCTCCTCGGATATCGACCTTATTTTTGCCTGGCCGGAGCACGGTTCCACGCAGGGCGGCCGTCGTGAGCTGGATAACGCCCAGTTCTTTACCCGCATGGGGCAGCGCCTGATTAAAGCGCTGGATCAAGCGACGATGGACGGCTTTGTGTATCGCGTTGATATGCGTCTGCGCCCGTTTGGCGACAGCGGCCCGCTGGTCCTGAGCTTTGCCGCGCTGGAAGATTATTACCAGGAGCAAGGGCGCGACTGGGAACGTTATGCGATGGTCAAAGCCCGAATCATGGGCGATAGCGAAGGGCTGTACGTGGAAGAATTGCGTTCCATGCTGCGTCCTTTCGTCTTCCGCCGTTACATCGATTTCAGCGTGATCCAGTCACTGCGTAACATGAAAGGGATGATTTCCCGCGAAGTGCGCCGTCGTGGTCTGAAAGACAACATCAAGCTGGGCGCGGGCGGTATTCGCGAAATTGAGTTTATTGTTCAGGTCTTCCAGCTGATTCGCGGCGGGCGTGAGCCTGCACTGCAAGGCCGTTCTCTGCTGCCAACGCTTGAAGCCATCGATAATCTGCATCTTCTTCCTGAAGGGGAAGCGGCGCAGCTGCGCGAGGCGTATCTTTTCCTGCGCCGCCTGGAAAACCTGCTGCAAAGCATCAACGACGAACAGACTCAGACGCTGCCGGAAGATGACCTGAATCGGGCGCGTCTGGCGTGGGGAATGGGCTTTGCTGACTGGGATGCGCTTTCCGCCGAGCTTAGCGACCATATGGCGCAGGTCAGGCAGATTTTTAACGAGCTGATTGGCGATGACGAAGAAACGTCTGCCGATGAACAACTCTCCGAGCACTGGCGTGAACTCTGGCAGGATGCGTTGCAGGAAGACGACACTACGCCGGTGCTGGCGCATCTGAGTGACAACGATCGCCATCAGGTGCTGGCGCAAATTGCCGATTTCCGCAAAGAGCTTGATAAGCGCACCATCGGCCCGCGTGGGCGTCAGGTGCTGGATTCTCTGATGCCGCATTTGCTGAGCGAAGTGTGCAGCCGTGAAGATGCACCTGTGCCGCTCGGTCGAATCATGCCTTTGCTGACGGGCATCGTCACCCGCACGACCTACCTCGAACTGCTGAGCGAATTCCCGGGGGCGCTCAAACACCTGATTCGTCTGTGCGCGGCCTCGCCGATGATTGCCAGCCAGCTGGCGCGCTATCCTCTGCTGCTGGATGAACTGCTCGATCCGAACACGCTTTATCAGCCTACGGCGACCGACGCCTACCGCGACGAGTTGCGCCAGTATCTGCTGCGCGTGCCGGAAGAGGACGAAGAGCAGCAACTGGAAGCCTTACGCCAGTTTAAACAGGCACAGTTACTGCGTGTGGCCGCAGCAGACATTGCGGGAACGCTACCGGTGATGAAAGTGAGCGATCACTTAACCTGGCTTGCAGAAGCGATGATCGATGCGGTTGTGCAGCAGGCGTGGACACAAATGGTCGCTCGCTATGGGCAGCCGAAACATCTGGCTGAACGTCAGGGGCGCGGGTTTGCGGTGGTTGGATATGGCAAGTTAGGCGGCTGGGAGCTGGGTTACAGCTCTGATCTCGACCTCGTGTTCCTGCATGATTGCCCGGTGGAAGTGATGACCGATGGCGAGCGTGAAATCGATGGACGTCAGTTCTATCTGCGTCTGGCGCAGCGCATCATGCATCTGTTCAGCACCCGAACGTCCTCGGGCATTCTGTACGAAGTGGACGCTCGCTTACGGCCTTCTGGCGCGGCGGGCATGTTGGTGACCACCACTGAGGCTTTTGCCGATTATCAGCGCACCGAAGCATGGACCTGGGAGCATCAGGCGCTGGTTCGTGCCCGCGTGGTTTACGGTGACCCACAGTTGCAGATGCAGTTTGATGCCATTCGTCGCGACATCCTGACCACGCCGCGAGAAGGTGAAAAGCTGCAAACAGAAGTGCGTGAAATGCGCGAAAAAATGCGAGCACATCTGGGCGGAAAGCACCGTGATCGCTTCGATATTAAAGCAGATGAGGGCGGGATCACCGATATTGAGTTCATTACACAATATCTGGTATTGCGCTATGCCCATGACAAACCGAAGCTGACGCGCTGGTCGGACAATGTGCGTATCCTCGAACTGCTGGCGCAAAACGACATTATAGAAGAGGAAGAAGCACTGGCGTTGAGCCGCGCTTACACCACGCTTCGCGATGCCTTGCACCATTTAGCCTTGCAGGAAGAAGCCGGACACGTCGCGCCGGAAGCGTTCAGTACGGAACGCGAACTGGTCACCACCAGTTGGCGGAAGTGGCTGGTTATGCCATGAATTATGCTATTATCGCGCGCAATTGATGAATCTTTCAGGAGTCTGGAATGAAAGTAACGCTGCCAGAATTTGAACGTGCTGGTGTGATGGTTGTCGGTGATGTGATGCTGGATCGCTACTGGTATGGCCCGACAAGCCGCATCTCCCCGGAAGCTCCGGTTCCCGTGGTCAAAGTTGATACCATTGAAGAACGCCCTGGCGGCGCGGCTAACGTGGCCATGAACATTGCTTCGCTGGGCGCCTCTTCTCGCCTGGTCGGCCTGACCGGCATTGATGACGCGGCGCGTGCCTTGAGCAAAGCGCTGGCGGATGTGAATGTGAAGTGCGATTTCGTCTCTGTGCCCACGCATCCGACCATCACCAAGCTGCGCGTGTTGTCGCGCAACCAGCAACTGATTCGTCTGGACTTTGAAGAAGGCTTCGCGGGCGTTGATCCGCAGCCCATGCACGAACGCATCCAGCAGGCGCTGGGGCATATCGGCGCGCTGGTGCTGTCCGATTACGCCAAAGGCGCGCTGGAAAGCGTGCAGAGTATGATCCAGCTGGCGAGAAAAGGCGGCGTGCCAGTGCTTATCGATCCGAAAGGAACCGATTTCGAACGCTATCGCGGTGCCACGCTGCTGACGCCAAATCTTTCTGAATTTGAAGCGGTGGCGGGGAAATGTAAGACCGAAGCCGAAATCGTGGAACGCGGCATGAAAGTGATCGCTGACTACGAGCTCTCCGCGCTGCTGGTGACGCGTTCTGAACAGGGCATGACTCTGCTGCAACCGGGCAAAGCTCCGCTGCATATGCCCACTCAGGCACAGGAAGTTTACGACGTGACCGGTGCCGGTGACACGGTGATTGGCGTGCTGGCGGCAACGCTGGCGGCAGGTAATTCTCTGGAAGAAGCGTGCTTCTTTGCGAACGCTGCGGCGGGTGTCGTGGTGGGCAAACTGGGGACTTCTACCGTTTCACCCATCGAACTGGAAAACGCCGTGCGCGGTCGTGCGGACACCGGTTTTGGCGTGATGAGCGAAGAAGAACTGAAGCAGGCCGTCCTGGCGGCGCGTAAGCGTGGTGAGAAAGTGGTGATGACCAACGGCGTGTTCGACATTCTGCACGCGGGCCATGTGTCCTATCTTTCGAACGCCCGCAAGCTTGGCGATCGCCTGATCGTGGCGGTGAACAGCGATGCGTCCACTAAGCGTCTGAAAGGCGAAACCCGTCCGGTGAACCCACTTGAACAGCGCATGATTGTGCTGGGTGCGCTGGAATCCGTTGACTGGGTGGTCTCTTTCGAAGAAGACACGCCGCAGCGCCTGATTGCCGGTATCCTGCCAGATTTGCTGGTGAAGGGTGGCGATTACAAGCCGGATGAAATCGCAGGTAGCGAGGAAGTCTGGGCTAACGGTGGCGAAGTGATGGTGCTCAATTTTGAAGACGGCTGTTCAACCACCAACATCATCAAGCGCATCCAGAAAGACAGCGGGAAATAAAATCCCATGCCCGGTGGCGCTACGCTTACCGGGCCTACACGCAGGCCGGGTCAGGCATCGCCGCCACCCGGCATTACACCACGTGCTCTCAGGCTTTATCATCCACTGGCGGAATAGCAGGAATAGCCGAGCGGTTTTCCAGTTCGCTCATGCGCTGTTCCAGCAGTGCCAGCTTCTCGCGAGTGCGCAGCAGCACTTGCGTTTGCACGTCAAACTCTTCACGGCTCACCAAATCCAGACGGGTCAGCTGAGATTGCAGAACCTGACGGATTTTCTTCTCAACGTCATCACCAAAGTCACGCAGGCCTTGCGGCATGGACTCATGAACCTGGCGGGCAATCTGTTCAATTTTTTTCGGATCAATCATTACGGTTTCCCTGAGTCTGGTCGGTTTTGCAGAGTATTGTAGTGCCTTATGGCGGGGCTATAAACCAGAAATGTTTGAAGCTTATGCAAACCCGACCATTGCCGCCAATAATCATTAGCGTTATAGTTATCTCGCTTATTCTCAGGGCGGGGCGAAATTCCCCACCGGCGGTAAATCAACTCAGGTTGAAAGCCCGCGAGCGCTTCAGATTTCGGTCTGAAGGACAGCAGATCCGGTGAAATTCCGGGGCCGACGGTTAAAGTCCGGATGGGAGAGAGTAACGATCTACGGGCTCGACCCGCTCACGTTATTTTTTTGCCGCTTAGCCGGTGCTCCTAAGACTGCCCTGATTCTGGTAACCATAATGTTAATGAGGTCTTTTACCATGAATCAGACGCTACTTTCCTCTTTTGGTACTGCTTTTGAACGTGTGGAACACGCGTTAGCTGCGCTGCGCGAAGGCCGCGGCGTGATGGTGCTTGATGACGAAAACCGCGAGAACGAAGGCGACATGATTTTTGCCGCCGAAACCATGACCGTTGAGCAAATGGCGCTGACCATTCGCCACGGCAGTGGCATTGTGTGCCTGTGCATCAATGAAGAACGTCGCAAGCAGCTCGAGTTGCCGATGATGGTCGAAAACAACACCAGCGCGTTCGGGACCGGTTTTACCGTGACTATCGAAGCCGCGCACGGTGTGACCACCGGCGTTTCAGCAGCAGACCGCGTAACCACCGTTCGTGCTGCCATCGCCGATGATGCGAAGCCATCTGATCTGCATCGCCCTGGCCACGTTTTCCCACTGCGTGCGCAGCCGGGTGGCGTGTTAACCCGTGGCGGCCACACTGAAGCGACCATCGACCTGGTTTCACTGGCTGGCTTCAAACCTGCTGGCGTTCTGTGTGAGCTGACTAATGATGATGGCACCATGGCGCGCGCGCCGGAGTGCATCAAGTTCGCAGCCGAGCACAACATGCCGGTTGTGACCATCGAAGATCTGGTGGAATACCGCCAAAAGCACGAACGTAAGGCCAGCTGATTCAGCCTGAGCCTGAAAAGAATAACGCCGGGATAATCCCGGCGTTATTCTATGTACTGTTTGCCTGGCGGCACTGAGTGAGTGTTTTTGTCGGCCGGCGTTTGTGTCAGGCAAAATCCATCGACTGCAACAGCACCAGACTTAAGCCCATCACTGACATACCGCACAGCACGCCGTAACTTGGGTTGTTATGCGGGTCGATTTCTTTGGCGAGCGGCATCAATTCATCAACCGACAGCGCCACCATAATCCCAGCGACCGCCGCCATGATAGCCGCCATCACCACTGGTGACACCAGTGACCCCAGAATCAGCCACGCCAGCACACCGCCCAGAATTTCAGCCATCCCGGAAATACCCGCCCAGAAGACCGCTTTACGTTTCGAGCCTGTCGCCGCATAGACTGGCCCAGCCACTGCAAGACCTTCAGGAATATTGTGCAAGGCGACGGCAAGCGCAATCCCAAAGCCCAGTTCCAGATTACTGCTGGCAGTGACGTAGGTCGCTACGCCTTCCGGGAAGTTGTGCAGGCTGATACCCAGCGTCAGTAAAATGGCGGTACGACGCAGGTTGCGGGGCATGACAGCTTTATCACCCTGCATGAGATCTTGCGGATGTGCGTGCGGTAAAGCCCTGTCGAGCCCGAAATAACCCAGCAGGCCGATAACAAACATGCCGTAGCCGAGCACTGGCGACATGCCTTCCGTCCCGAGCGCGGCGGGCAGCATTTCCATCAGTGAGATCAGCAGCATAATCCCGGCGGCAAAGCCCAGAGAGAACGCCAGCACACGGTTGGAGGGCTTCTGCCCGATAACGCCCAGCACCGCGCCAATGAAGGTGGCCCCACCAGCCAGTAAGGTCAGGATCAAAGGAACTGACATGGAATCTCCTGTATGATAATGATTATCATTTATAGTAAAGTGAGCACGGCAAGAAAGCGAGTGCGCCGTGACGCTTTTACGTGTCCTTACATTCAAATTTCCTGATGATCTTCATCATGCTTATCTGAGTTCATCCCTGACAGAAAACGCGTAATGTAGACCTATCAAATCGACTGTTCCTGTAAGGATATCATCATGTCTTCTTCCCGTATGCCAGCACTGTTTTTAGGTCACGGTAGCCCGATGAACGTGCTGGAAGATAACGTGTACACTCGTGCCTGGCAGACGTTGGGAGAAACACTGCCGCGCCCTAAAGCGATTGTGGCGATTTCCGCGCACTGGTTTACTCGCGGGACAGGCGTGACGGCGATGGAAGCCCCGAAAACAATTCACGACTTCGGTGGTTTCCCGCAGGCGCTTTACGATACGCATTACCCGGCCCCAGGATCTCCTGAACTGGCACAGCGCCTGGTTGAACTGCTCGCGCCAGTGCCGGTTGCGCTGGACAAAGAGGCGTGGGGCTTTGACCACGGTTCGTGGGGGGTGCTGATCAAGATGTACCCGAATGCCGATATCCCGATGGTACAGCTCAGCATCGACAGCACCAAGCCCGCTGTCTGGCATCTCGAAATGGGGCGCAAGCTGGCGGCACTGCGTGATGAAGGCATTATGCTGGTGGCAAGCGGTAACGTGGTTCATAACCTGCGAACAGCGCGCTGGCATGGTGAAAACACACCTTATCCGTGGGCGACATCGTTCAATGAATTTGTGAAAGACAACCTGACGTGGCAAGGCCCGGCGGAAGAACATCCGTTAGTGAATTACCTTGATCACGAAGGCGGCGCGTTGTCTAACCCAACGGCCGATCACTATCTTCCGTTGTTGTATGCATTAGGCGCGTGGGATGGAGAAGAGCCAATTACGCTGCCGACTGATGGCATCGAAATGGGCAGTTTGAGTATGTTGTCGGTTCTGGTGGGTTAATCGCTAAATTGCCCGGTGGCGCTGCGCTTACCGGGCCTACAAAATCAAGCCGTAGGCCCGGCAAACAACGTGCCGCCGGGCAGTCCTGAAATATCACTCCACAAAAATATGCGGATAGAAGCGTGACAGATCCTGAGTGATCAACGCACGGTCTTCTCGAATGCCGATCCCGGCGGGTTGATCGTTGATAAGCCAGCTGCCGATCAGCGTATAGCTGTCGCCAAACTTTGGCAGTTCGCAGAACTGCTGGACGATCATCCCTTCTTCGCCGTAGGGCCCTTCTACTGCTTCCAGCACTTTACCGTTCTCAACAATGGAGACGTTAGCGCCTTCACGGGAGAAGATCGGCTTCATTACGTACTTTTCCATTTCTGGATAGCTGTCTTCAGCAAAATAGGCCGGCAGCAGATTCGGGTGATCCGGGAACATTTCCCACAGCATCGGTAACAGCGCTTTGTTGGAAATGATGCTCTTCCAGGCCGGTTCCAGCCAACGTACGCCAGCGTCTTCCAGCTTGGTGGAGAACATTTCGCGCAGCATGTATTCCCACGGATAGAGCTTGAACAGGTTACTGATAACCTGATCCTGCACATCGGTGAACTGGCCTTTTTCGCCAAGCCCGATGTCTTCCATATAGAGGAACTCGCTGGCGACGCCCGCTTCATTGGCGCAGTCCTGCAGATATTGCACGGTACCGCGATCTTCCACGGTGTCCCGACAGCAGGCAAAGTGCAGCAGGTTAAAACCGTGCTGTTCGCGCAGTTCGGCGAAACGCTCGATCAGTTTTTCCTGCAGGCTATTGAACTGGTCGCTGTTGGCCGGAAGCTGGCCCGTATTCTGCTGATCTTCCAGCCAGATCCACTGGAAGAAGGCCGCTTCATACAGTGACGTTGGCGTATCGGCGTTATTTTCCAGTAACTTAGGTTCACCTTTCCCGTCCCACGCCAGGTCGAGGCGTGAGTAGAGTGAAGGCTGACGGCTAGCCCATGACTGACGTACAAAGCCCCATGTGTGCTTTGGAATGCGGAATTTGGCCATCAGCTCATCGCTGGCGACCACACGCTCCACCACTTTGAGGCACATCTGATGCAGCTCCGCTGTGACTTCTTCGAGCTTATCGACCTGAGCGAGCGTGAGCTGGTAGTAGGCATCTTCACACCAGTACGGTTCGCCGTACATGGTGTGGAAGTTGAAGCCATACTCTGTGGCTTTTTCGCGCCAGTCAGGGCGCTCAACAATGCTGACTCTTTCCATGGTTGTTAGCCGCCCATGGAGCGAGAAGAGGTACCAGAAGCGCTACGCTGCAGGGTGGATTGCTTAGCAACTGACTCACCAAAACCACCACGGGTGACAGTGCTGGTGGTAGCAGGTTTAGGGGCCATCGCGGTTTTCGGCACGTTCATGGTACGGCCTGGCTGGGCTGCGCCATACCCTTTACCGCTGGCATCGGTGTACTGGCCGTAAGCCGGGCTTGCCGGGTTTTTCGAGCTGAACAGCGGCTGTTGCTGCATTCCGCCGCTCATCATACGGCCCATCATGTAGCCCGCCATCAGTGGCATCCAGAAGCTGCCGCCACCGCTTTGCGCTTGTGCCTGGTTTTCAGGGGCCATGCCTGCCTGAGCCGGTGCCTGCTGGCACTGGCCTTCACCGAATTCTGCGACGCAGTCTTCACGGCTGGCATATTTTGGCGCGGTGCGCTCGGCTTCTTTCAGCGCGTTATTGTAGGAGGCAGTACATTCAGCACTTTTGCCTGGGTTTGCGCTGGAGCAGTCGTCGGCGTTTTGATACATCGACACCGTTTCATCCGTTTTTTCACAGCCCGAGAGCATAAAAACGGCGGTAACAGCCAGCGCAACTGGCGTCAAATGGCGTGCGCCCCAGTTCTTGCGGAACGAAGCGTGATTAATGGATTTTGTCCGTTTCATTGTTTTTCATCCTGGACCCAGTGGTAGTGCCCAGAATAGTGGATGAGTGGTTGAAATTGAAGCGATGTGAGTCAGGAGGAGGGGATCTTTACGTTGACTTACGTTTACAGCATCAACGCCAACGGAGCAGGAAGTGATATCCGGCGGACAGCGCCGCCGGATAAGCCCGAATCAATTTTTGAACGGGTTGGAGCCTTTGCTGCTGGTGCTGGAAGTTGTACGTGCAGACGCAGGCTGTGCCGCTGGGGCCATACTCGCGTCATTGCCGTTGTAGCCATCAGCACTTGCGTCCTGTTGCGCGTTTTCCGGCGCGACAGTTTCTGGTGAGGTCGGCACTTCTTTTCCGAGCGCACCGTTGAGCGCCATCAGATCGTTCTCGTTCAGCGTGCCCAGCGCTGATTTGATGTTCAGCTGGTTGATCAGATAGCTATAGCGAGCGTTAGAAAGACTCTGTTTTGCTTCATACAGTGTAGAGGTCGCATTCAGCACATCAACGATAGTACGGGTACCGACCTGGTAACCGGCTTCAGACGCATCCAAAGAGCTCTGCGCAGAGACAACGGCTTGTTTATAAGCGTTGATGCTGCTGATGGAGGCGTTGATGTTATTAAAGGAAGAACGCACGGTCTGAACGACGCTGCGGTGCGCACTTTCCAGCTGCTCGCTGGCGCCAACAAAGTTGTACTGAGCTTGTTTCACCTGAGAGGTGACGGAGCCACCGCTGTACAGCGGCAGGCTGAAGTTCAGGCCAATCTGATTCTGTCCGATGTTACGGTCGGTATACTGACTGCTGGTCGCGTTGCTGCCGTCGTACTTGGTGTCGGTGACACCGGTAGAAGCTGTCAGGCCGACGGTTGGCATGTGGCCCGTTTCCGCATAGCGAATCTGCTCACGCGCCAGATCCTGGCTCAGACGTGCCTGCAACAATGCGAGGTTGCGATTTTCTGCTTCTTTCAGCAGCGCATTGACCGTTTGTGGTTTGTCTGTTTCAAAGGTACCGACATTCAGCGAAGCCAGTTGCGGGTAGAAGTTGCCGGTAATCTGACGCAGTTGCTCAACCGCGTTATCGAGGTTGTTACGGGCAGTGACTTCATTCGCCAGCACGGTGTCGTACTGTGAACGGGCGTTCTGTACGTCAGTGATAGCCACCAGGCCGACGTTAAAGCGCTGAGTGGTTTGATCCAACTGACGGTAAACAGCCTGTTTCTGCGCTTCGGTGAAGGACAGCGAGTCAATGGCGTTCAGCACGTTGAAGTACGCGGTGGCGGTATTCAGGATCAGCGTCTGCTGATCGGTCTGATAGCTGACGTCCTGGATGCCTGCGGTTTTTTCCTGCAGCGTCAGGGCACGCCATTTCGACATATCGAAAATGGTCTGCGTTAAGGTCAGTGCGGCGCTGGTTGCGTTGGAATTGATACCGTTGCTATCTTTATAACCGTTTGTGTAGGTGTAATCTGCACCTAAGCCGAGCTGTGGCAGTAAAGGACTGCGTGCTTCGTTAATTTTCTCGAATGCAGCATCACGATCGGCGGCGGATTTACGCAGGTCCGGGTTACTCAAACGTGCCTGCTGATAAACCTGTAACAGGTTTTCCGCCTGGCTCATAGCACTGAACCCTGCAAGGCTCAAGCCGATAAGGATGGGGAGCAATTTCTTCATTTGCATTCCTTGTTGTGAAGCATTTAGCGCTGATCTAATTCAAAAAGATTCGTCGATTGTACCAGAGTCCGACCGCGTAAAAAGTTGGCGTAACGTGCCATCTGGCGTTAATTTGCACCAATCTACCACAGCATAATTAAAACAGTAGTCAAACTGACCCGAAATCCCTAATTTCATCACCCAAACATCAGGAAAACGATGATGACCAGGAAGCACGCGTCTGGCGTAACCTACGCCAAAAATGATGTAGAAATTATTGCACGTGAAACGCTTTATCGCGGTTTTTTTTCGATAGATCTGTACCGTTTTCGTCACCGATTGTTTAACGGTGAGATGAGCGGTGAAGTGCGTCGTGAAATTTTTGAGCGCGGGCACGCCGCTGTCTTGCTACCCTTTGACCCAGTGCGTGATGAAGTGGTGCTGGTTGAACAGATTCGTATCGCGGCGTATGACTCAAGCGAAAGCCCGTGGTTGCTGGAAATGGTCGCCGGGATGATAGAAGAGGGCGAAAGCCCGGAAGATGTGGCTCGCCGGGAAGCCGTTGAAGAGGCCGGGCTGCAAGTCGGGCGAGTCAAAAACATGCTGAGCTACCTGGCAAGCCCGGGTGGCACCAGCGAGCGCTTAACCATTCTGGTGGGTGAAGTGGACGCCACGACCGCACACGGTATTCACGGTCTGGCTGAGGAACTCGAAGATATCCGGGTTCATGTGGTAAGCAGGGAACAGGCGTACCGTTGGGTAGAAGAGGGGAAAATCGATAACGCAGCCTCTGTCATCGCCCTGCAATGGCTGCAATTGCATTATCAGGCATTACGAAACGAGTGGACAACATGAAGCGCTATACACCTGACTTCCCTGAAATGATGCGCCTGTGCGAAACCAATTTCGCGCAGCTACGCCGCCTGTTGCCTCGCACTGACGCACCCGGCGAAACAGTGAGCTATCAGGTAACCAACGCACAATACCGATTAACGATAAGGGAATCGACCCGCTACACTACCCTGGTGGACATCGAGCAGACGGTTCCGGCCATCAGTTACTGGAGCCTGCCGTCAATGTCGGTGCGGCTTTACCACGATGCGATGGTGGCTGAAGTGTGTTCGAGCCAGCAGATCCATCGCTTTAAAGCACGGTATGATTACCCGAATAAAAAGTTGCATCAACGCGACGAAAAGCATCAAATTAACCAGTTTTTAGCCGACTGGCTGAGGTACTGTTTAGCACATGGAGCAATGGCGATTCCGGTTTGTTAGCGTCGTGAAACCTAAGGACACCATTTGGAAAGCCTGTTAAATCTCTCTCTGGCTGGTGGGGCCAGGGTCAGAGTCTTACAAATTACTGATACTCACCTGTTTGCTGAAAAACATGAAACGTTGTTAGGGGTGAACACCTGGGAAAGCTATCAGGCGGTTCTGGCGGCCATCCGCGCCTCGCAACGTGAGTGCGATCTCGTTGTCGCCACAGGGGATTTAGCACAGGATCATTCGTCCGCGGCTTATCAGCATTTTGCTGAAGGCATCGCGAGCTTTGCTGCGCCCTGCGTCTGGTTGCCCGGCAACCACGATTTTCAGCCTGCCATGTACAGCGCATTGCAGGATGCAGGAATTTCTCCAGCTAAACGGGTCATTGCCGGTGAGCACTGGCAAATTCTGATGCTCGACAGCCAGGTGTTTGGTGTCCCCCACGGCGAGCTAAGCGAATTTCAGCTCGACTGGCTGGAGCAACGACTGACAGAATCCCCGGAGCGCAGCACGCTGTTACTGCTGCACCATCATCCTCTTCCGGCGGGATGCAGCTGGCTGGATCAACACAGTTTGCGTAATGCCGGGGCGCTGGATCGTGTGTTAATGCGCTTCCCGCGGGTGAAAAACCTGCTTTGCGGTCATATTCATCAGGAGATGGATGTCGACTGGAATGGGCGTCGCATGATGGCTACTCCGTCTACCTGCGTTCAGTTCAAACCGCACTGTGCGAACTTTACGCTTGATACTATTGCGCCGGGTTGGCGCTGGCTGGAACTGCATGCCGATGGCACATTGACCACCGAGGTGTGCCGCCTCGATGGCTCGCAGTTCCGCCCGGACACCGCTTCAGAAGGATACTGATGTCTACGCTTCTTTATCTCCACGGCTTTAACAGCTCACCGCGTTCTGCCAAGGCCACGGCCATGAAAACGTGGCTCGCGGAACACCATCCTGACATCGAGATGGTCATTCCGCAGCTTCCGGCATTTCCGGCGGAAGCGGCAGAGCTGCTGGAGAAACTGGTCCTGCAACACGGCGGCGAGCCGCTGGGGATTGTGGGGTCTTCGCTGGGCGGCTATTACGCCACCTGGCTGTCACAATGCTTTATGTTGCCAGCTGTCGTTGTCAACCCTGCAGTACGTCCATTTGAGCTACTAACAGGCTACCTCGGGCATAACGAGAATCCCTACACCGGGCAGCAATATGTGCTAGAGTCACGTCATATTTACGATCTGAAAGTGATGCAAATTGACCCGCTTGAAGCACCGGATCTTATCTGGTTATTGCAGCAGGCGGGTGATGAAGTGCTTGATTACCGCCAGGCTGTGGACTACTTCACCTCCTGCCGTCAAACGGTTGAGGAAGGCGGTAATCATGCATTTATCGGCTTTGAAGATCATTTCACACAGATTATCGATTTCTTAGGGCTGCGTTAAACAGCCCGTACAATTCGTGAACATACCATGACGCAATCTTCTTATAATGCTGATGCCATTGAGGTACTCACCGGGCTTGAGCCAGTTCGCCGCCGCCCGGGGATGTACACCGATACCACACGTCCTAACCACTTAGGTCAGGAAGTTATTGATAACAGTGTGGATGAGGCGCTGGCGGGCCACGCTAAACGTGTGGAAGTTATCTTACATGCTGACCAGTCGCTGGAAGTTGTCGACGACGGACGCGGCATGCCTGTGGACATTCACCCGGAAGAGGGCGTCCCGGCCATAGAACTGATCCTCTGTCGGCTGCATGCGGGCGGTAAATTCTCCAACAAAAACTACCAGTTCTCCGGCGGTTTGCACGGTGTGGGGATTTCGGTGGTCAACGCCCTGTCAAAACGCGTGGAAGTTAACGTGCGTCGCGACGGTCAGATTTACACCATGGCGTTTGAAAACGGCGACAAGGTGGAAGATTTACACGTCACCGGCACCGTCGGTAAACGTAACACCGGAACCAGCGTTCACTTCTGGCCGGATGAAAGCTTCTTCGACAGCCCGCGTTTCTCTGTTTCACGTCTCACGCACCTGCTGAAAGCCAAGGCCGTTCTGTGCCCGGGCGTAGAAATCGTCTTTAAAGACAAGGTCAATAACAGCGAACAAACCTGGTGTTATGCGGATGGTCTGAACGACTATCTGTGCGAAGCTGTAAACGGCCTGCCGCTGCTGCCAGAAAAACCGTTTGTCGGCAGCTTTGCCGGCGACACCGAAGCGGTAGACTGGGCGCTGCTGTGGCTGCCGGAAGGGGGAGAACTGCTGACCGAAAGTTACGTCAACCTGATCCCGACGATGCAAGGCGGCACCCACGTGAACGGCCTGCGTCAGGGCCTTCTCGATGCGATGCGTGAGTTCTGCGAATACCGCAATATTCTGCCGCGCGGCGTGAAGCTGTCGGCGGAAGATATCTGGGATCGCTGTGCCTACGTGCTGTCGGTGAAAATGCAGGATCCGCAGTTCGCAGGTCAAACCAAAGAACGTCTTTCTTCGCGTCAGTGCGCGGCCTTTGTTTCTGGCGTGGTGAAAGATGCCTTCAGCTTGTGGCTGAACCAGAACGTGCAGGCCGCAGAAATGCTGGCCGAAATGGCGATTTCCAGCGCTCAGCGTCGTTTACGTGCCGCCAAGAAAGTGGTGCGTAAGAAACTGACCAGTGGCCCGGCGCTGCCCGGCAAACTGGCGGATTGCACCGCGCAGGATCTCAATCGCACCGAACTTTTCCTGGTGGAAGGGGACTCGGCGGGCGGTTCTGCCAAACAGGCGCGCGATCGTGAATATCAGGCGATCATGCCGTTGAAAGGTAAGATCCTCAACACCTGGGAAGTGTCGTCCGATGAAGTGTTGGCCTCCCAGGAAGTGCACGATATCTCTGTAGCGATTGGCATCGATCCGGACAGCGACGATCTGAGCCAGCTGCGTTACGGCAAGATCTGCATCCTCGCGGATGCGGACTCCGATGGTCTGCACATCGCCACGCTGCTGTGCGCCCTGTTCGTCAAACATTTCCGTCATGTGGTGAAAGCCGGACACGTCTACGTTGCCATGCCGCCGCTGTACCGTATCGATCTCGGCAAAGAGGTCTATTACGCGCTCGACGAGCAGGAAAAAGAAGGCGTTCTGGATCAGCTTAAGCGTAAGAAAGGTAAGCCGAACGTGCAGCGCTTTAAAGGCCTGGGTGAAATGAACCCGCTGCAGCTGCGTGAAACCACGCTCGATCCGAATACTCGCCGCCTGGTTCAGCTGTTCATCGATGATGATGCCGATCAGCAGACGGACGCGGTGATGGACATGCTGCTTGCTAAAAAGCGTTCTGAAGACCGCCGTAACTGGCTGCAGGAAAAAGGCGATATGGCGGATCTGGAAGCCTGATTTGCCGTGCCGTCGATTGCCCGGCGGCACTTCGTTTGCACGGGCCTACTCTTTTGTAGGCCGGGTTAGCGCAGCGTCACCCGGCGCTTCCGCTTAGTAAATTGAGATAACCATCATGGCCCTGATTCCAAAAAACTATACCCGGCTGGAAAGCGGTTACCGCGAGAAAGCACTGAAAATTTATCCGTGGGTCTGCGGACGCTGCTCGCGTGAATTTGTGTATTCGAACCTGCGTGAATTAACGGTTCACCACATCGACCATGATCACACCAACAACCCCGAAGACGGCAGTAACTGGGAATTGTTGTGCCTGTATTGTCACGACCACGAACACTCGAAATACACCGAAGCGGACCAGTACGGCACCACGGTTGTTGCAGGGGAAGATGCGCAAAAAGACGTCGGCGAAGCCACCTACAACCCTTTCGCCGATTTAAAAGCGATGCTGAACAAGAAGAAGTAATCCCCTCGATAAAAAAGCCCGGTAAGCGCCAGCGCCACCGGGCAATGCCTTTTAGTGTGAAACTGCACTTCCTGCCCAGCGCGGCGCTTTCAAATCCCCGGCAAACATCCACACCAGTTCACACAACAAGCCTTTTAACACTTTTGCACTTTCCGGCGGCAGCGAGTGTCCGCACAGCAACTGCGCCAACGTCTGGCAGTAATCGCACAGCACTTCGGCATCTGGCTCAAATCGTTGCGGTTCATCGAGAAGCTCTTCTACGGTAAAGCGTTTAATTAAATGCTGAGGAATTGGCTCGTTCAACGTTGGACGAAGCAGGGCCAGGCACGCACTGAGCCTGCCTAACAGCGCCAGATTTTGCGTAGTGTCGTCGCATTCAATCAGAATTTCAGCAAAGCGGTCGCAGTAGTCTGCCAGATCGGTAAAGTCAGTTGCGGCGCTAAAAGGAAGGGTAAGTACATCGGCGTTCGTTTCGAGGGTTAATGCCATAAGGGCAACCTCCACTAAGTGACAGAAAAATACCACAGCGCATGCGCGCTACAGTGTCGTCACTAAGTTTTTCAGGAGGCCAAGCCCGGCATCTGATTTGGCAGGTGCGAGAGGGAGAATACTGCGATAACCAGACAGCAACAAGGGGTATTTCCGGAAGGAAGATCTCGTTTGGGAATGTAATCGTGCTGGGTTGGTTACATCATTTGAATCAATGGGTTTGGTCTGCTTTGAGCGAAAAGCGGAAGTTTGCAATTATTTTCACAGCCAACCAACCCTACTAACCTGAAGGTTGTATCTAATCTTTGGGGCAGGTCAGGGGGGATTTTCTGAGGGCATAAAAAAACCCGCCGCAGCGGGTCATAGAAATCTTTCATCACGCAACAGACTTTGCGGAACGTTTATGTAAAGTTCCTTCTCTGCTGGCACGCTCAAAGGATGCTTTAAGCTGGCGCATAGCTTCTTTCTTGCGCTCTGCAACAGTCATTTTCTTAAGTTCGGAAACATTTGGTTTGTATGGCATAACCTCGTTCCTCCTCTCCAACATCTTTGATTACTCTATATACTACATTAGCCGGGGCATCTTGTAAAATCCGGTCGTAGTAACGCTTCAACTTGTCATTCTCTGCTGTGGCAAGATAAGCCCTGGCCTGATAGATGATGTAATGCTTTTCAATAATCGTCGCTAACGCCTCTGCTAGTTCATCAGTAAAGCGTCTGCGCCTGGAGCATTCAGCTGGCGCGGGGGGCGTGTAAAAATTACCACTATCAAAGTTTTCTTGTCTATCAAATTTCACATCAAAACAATTAGTTGGGACATCAAATCCAACTTCCTCGCTACGGTATTGATGGTACTCCGCATCGCTGATATCAATGGGGCTAAATATCACGATAAAATGATGATGGTCTACCGAAAACCTATAGAGATGATTAAAAAAAACTCCCTGCGGAAATTCCTCAAATTCATCGGATAGATAAGAAATCATCTGATTGTTTTTCCGTTAAATGGTCACTCATTCTACCAGAATTATTCATTACAGTGCTAAGGGATAAGAGCACCAATTGCTGTTTTTTCATAGTTCCGCTACTCCTGCGGAATGTCGCAAATAAATGCAACACATCTACGCAAGAGCAGCGAAACCATGCCAGCTTTGAGTTACCAGCTAACGTCCGCTTCCGCCCAAACCCGACCCTAACGCACCACTCCGCATCTCATTCCAGTTATCACCATCCAACAAAAAGCCGGATAACGCGAACGAGGCGTCTCCGGCTTGAAGGGCAGAATAAACCCGGTAAACAAAGCGTCACCGGGTTACTGAGAAGGGGGAATTAAACGCCTTGTTCCAGAATACGGATGTGGCTTTCCAGAACGTTGCCTTTCACCGCTTCACTCCACGCTTTCATGTGCGCGGTTTGCAGGTGGGCTTCCAGATGGGCCACGGTTTCCCACAGTTCCACCATCACGATGGAGTCCGGGGCGGTGGTCTGGAAACTCACGCCCGCGGCGTGATCGACCATTGGCGCGTAGCCATGGCAACCTTCTTCCTGCAAAACGGTAGGGATAATTTTTGCGAACTCATCCAGTACAGCCTGACGATGGTGCTGGCCCGGACGGGTACGAATTTCAGCAATCACAGTTAACATAGTTCAAGCGCTCCTTGTGTTCAGACCCTCAGTTAACCAAAAATCTCGCCAAGATGCTTGCGATATTCTGCTACATAACGCGGCACGTCAGGCATTTTGATCACGTCATTGGTGATAAAGGTTGGCAGCGCTTCCATCCCCAGGAACTGATTGGCTTTGTGGAAAGGCAGATAAACGCCATCAACGCCCACGCCGTGGAAGAACTGATCTTTCTCAGTGAAGGCTTCCATTGGGGCGTTCCAGGTCAGGGACAGCATGTATTTTTTGCCCTGAATCAGGCCACCGGAACCGTATTTTTTGCTCTCGTCAGAACGGGTGCGGCCATCGCTGGCGTACAGGGAACCGTGACCTTCAGTGAACACATCATCGATGTATTTTTTCACGGTCCACGGCGCGCCCATCCACCAGCCTGGCATTTGCCAGATAACCGCATCCGCCCACAGGAAGTTCTGCACTTCTGCTTTTACGTCATAGTCACTGTCGGCGCGAACAACACGGACTTCATGCCCGGCGTCGCGCAGGAAACCGTCCGCGACCTCGGTCATGGTGTCGTTCAGCTGGCCGTTGGAGTGACCGAATTTTTTACCGCCGTTGATAATCAGGATCTTGCTCATGGTTACACCTCTGAAAACTAAGTTTGTCTGCCATTGTAACGCCGACACCGTAGCGGTGAAATTCGCAAAATGTGCAAAGTCTTTTGCTGTATGAGCAATAATCCCGTTACCAACGAATGTGTGCGATGAAACCGCCTTCAGGCGCGTTGCCAAACGTCACGGACAGTTGATGCAGCGAGGCGATGCGCCGCACGATAGACAACCCAAGGCCGCTGCCGGGTTCATCTTGCCCTGGCGGGCGGTAAAAACGTTCGCCAATGCGGGCCAGCGCTTCTGGGCTTATGCCCGAACCGTTGTCGCGAACTGTGAACTGGTTTGTCTCAAGGGTGACATCCACTGTGCTGCCGCGTGGGCTGTAGCGAACGGCGTTATCAAGCAGATTGCGCACCAGCAGGCTGAGCAACAGCGGCTGGCCTTTGCGGCTGACCTGCGCATCAACAATGTTCAGGCGGACTTCAATACCTGCCTGCTGCGCCGGATGGTAAATATCCATCACCGCGGATTGCAGTAAATCTGCCAGCGAGACTTGCTCCACATCATCCAGCTGCGACAGGGAATCCAGCCTCGAAAGGGTCAGCAGTTGATCCACCAGGCGTGCAGCTCTGTCGATGCCGAAATGAAGCTGAGAGAGCGCTTTTTCGCGGCCTTCAGGATCGTCCATTGAAAGCTGGGCGACTTCGGTTTGCACTTTCAGCGCGGTGAGCGGGCTGCGAAGCTCGTGGGCGGCATCAGAGGTAAAACGTCGCTCGCGCATCATCATTTCGTGCGAGCGAGTAAAAAGCTGATTCAGGGCGTCGACCAGCGGGCGAACTTCCCCGGGCACACCGGACGTGCTCAGTGGCGAATCAGATTCTGGCGAGCGTTCGCGCAATGTGCGGGTGAGTTTTTTCAAGGGCGCCAGTTCACGGCTAAGCAGCACAATCAGCAGCAGCACCATCAGAGGAAGCGCGACCAGCCACGGCGTGAGCTGGGATGTCACGATATCCAGAGCCATTTCCTGTCGATAATCCCACTCCTGGCCGACCACGATACGATAGCGCCCGTCGGCAGTGGTCACCCATAAAAAGCGCCATTCATCGTCATCATTATTCAACCGCCCATCGTCAAACCCTTCGCGACGATAGTGGTAGGGAATGTCCCGACCATTATCGCCGTCATTGACCACCATTCGCCCATCGACGGTATAAATCGCAAAGGCCAGTGCGTCGTCGTCCAGATGCCCGTGTTTGATTTTCTTTTTGGTCCGCAGCGCAGGCGTGGTGACGTGCAGTTCGTCAAAGTCCATCACGCTCAGACGTTTGGCGAACAGCATTTGTTGGGTATCGAACAGTTTGTCGAGCTTATCGGTGGTCTGTTGCCAGGCAATAAAGCTGGCGCAGCTCCAGGCGACCAGCGTCAGCAGGATAAACAGCAGCGTCAGGCGCAGACGCAGGCTCATGTGGTGCAAAAATCTCATTGGTCACCCAGGGTGTAGCCGATACCGTGTACCGTGCGGATAAAATGGCTGCCGAGTTTACGACGCAGGTGGTGGACGTGGACCTCCACCGCGTTACTGGACACCTCATCATCCCAGTTATACAGCTTCTCTTCGATGAGCTTGCGCGGCAGCACGCGACCCGCATTGCGCATCAGCAGTTCCAGCAGTGCGAACTCTTTGGGTTTAAGGGATAACGCTTCATCATTCAGGAAGGCCGTCAGGCTGTCAGGATTGAGCGTGACCGGCCCATGACACAGCGCATTACTGGCCTGGCCGTGAGTGCGAC
Source organism: Pantoea sp. sgz302252 (assembly GCF_047713085.1). Taxonomy (NCBI): domain Bacteria; kingdom Pseudomonadati; phylum Pseudomonadota; class Gammaproteobacteria; order Enterobacterales; family Erwiniaceae; genus Pantoea; species Pantoea sp. sgz302252. The sequence continues at coordinate 35,205 of NZ_JBLFJW010000023.1, read as the reverse complement.
GAATCAGGGCTTCCAGACGAGCGGCCACTTCTATCAGTGCGAACGGTTTACACAGGTAATCATCAGCACCAAGGCGAAGCCCTTCCACACGCTGGGCGAGCGCATCACGAGCGGTGAGAATCAGCACGGGTTCTTTGCGGCCCGCCGCGCGCCATTCACGCAGAATGTCCAGCCCGTCGATACCCGGCAAAGTGAGATCAAGGATAACGGCGTCATACGGCGCGGTATAAAGTGCGGCTTTTCCTTCTTCGCCGCGGGTAAACCAGTCCAGCGTAAAACCCATTTTAATGAGCCCGGCTTTCAGACCATCGCCAATGAGTTTGTCGTCTTCTACCAGTAAAATTCGCATCCTTTCACCTGTTTACGCGCCCGTATTGCGGTCAGTAAACCCTTGCCGCGCCGCGCTGTACAGCAATAAATAATCTTTTTTCTCCTTAAGAAGTTGTTAAGATCTGCACGGTTTAATAAGGACCAGACACCACTCAAGGGAGAGATTCACGATGAAAAAGATTTTTGCGATTGCCGCCATTGCGGCGTTGATGTCAGCCCCGGTTTTTGCCGCTAACACTCAGGGCGGTTTTTCCGGCCCAGGCGCTACGCAGTCCGGCGGTTTTGTTGGGCCAAACAGCAGTGTGACCACCGTCGAAAAAGCCAAATCTCTGCGTGATGACGCATGGGTGACGCTGCGCGGGAATGTGGTTGAGCGTACCTCCGACGATCGCTATACCTTTAAAGATGCCACTGGCACCATTAATGTCGATATTGACCACAAGCGCTGGAACGGCCTTACCGTCACCCCGCAGGACGTGGTAGAAATTCAGGGCGAAGTCGATAAAGACTGGAACTCCGTTGAAATCGACGTGAAGCAAATCAGTAAAGTTAGCCAGTAATCCCCGTGCCGCCGTGTTCGCGGCGGCGCTGCTCCTTCGTTTCAGAATCCGGAATCGTTCAGCCGTGCCTTCAAAACCGCGTTTGGTAAAAGCCCTCGTCAGTTTCGACAACAGCCGGACTGGCTCGACTGGCACCAGCGCGTCCCGAAAATAGCCTCACAGGAGCCACAAAGGATGGACGTGAAGATGGTTGATTTTCCACAGACCAAAGTCGCCATGCTGCAACATCGCGGCAGCCCGGATTTGGTGAACGCCAGCGCGGCGAAATTCATCGAATGGCGCAAAAGCACGGGCCTGTCACCGGTCCGCGAAAGCAAAACGTTCGGCATTGCCTGGGATGATCCGGCCACTACGCCGCCGGAAGCCTTTCGTTTTGATATCTGCGGCAGCGTTTCTGCAGCGATTCCGACGAACGATTTCGGCGTCATCAACGGTGAAATTGAAGGTGGATGCTATGCAGTAGGGCGTCATACAGGTTCACTGGATACTCTTTCGCAGACCGTCTGGGCGATGTTTCGCGACTGGCTACCGGGCAGCGGCGAGACTTTGCGCGATGCGCCTGCTTTCTTTCATTATCTTAATTTCGTGCACGATGTTCCGGAGCATGAATTGCAGACAGATATCTACCTGCCCCTGAAATAACAGAAGCCGCCGGGCCTCCGGCGGCCCCCCTGTGACTCCTCACGCGAGATAGGGTATTATCGCCCGATGCTTGCCGTCTGTACCCCAGTGCGGCGCAAAGATTGAGGAAGACACATTAATGAGCGATATGGCAGAGCGCCTTGCGCTACATGAATTTACGGAAAAGGCTTATCTCGACTACTCCATGTACGTCATCATGGATCGTGCGCTGCCGTTTATTGGTGACGGACTGAAGCCTGTTCAGCGTCGTATTGTTTACGCAATGTCCGAGCTTGGCCTGAGCGCCAGCGCCAAATTCAAAAAATCCGCCCGTACCGTCGGTGACGTGCTGGGTAAATATCACCCGCACGGTGACAGCGCCTGTTATGAGGCGATGGTCCTGATGGCCCAGCCGTTCTCTTACCGTTACCCGTTGGTTGACGGTCAAGGGAACTGGGGTGCGCCGGATGATCCGAAATCCTTTGCAGCAATGCGTTACACCGAATCCCGTTTGTCGAAGTATGCCGAAGTGCTGCTGGGCGAACTGGGTCAGGGCACCGTTGACTGGGTACCGAACTTTGACGGCACGATGCAGGAACCGCGCATGCTGCCCGCGCGCCTGCCAAACATTCTGCTGAACGGCACCACCGGCATCGCCGTGGGCATGGCGACAGACATTCCGCCGCATAACGTGCGCGAAGTGGCCAAAGCCGCTATCACCCTGATTGAACAACCGAAAACCACGCTGGATGAGCTGCTGGATATTGTCCAGGGGCCGGATTATCCAACGGAAGCGGAGATTATCACCTCCCGCGCGGATATCCGCAAAATCTACCAGAGCGGTCGCGGTTCCGTGCGTATGCGCGCGGTCTGGAAGAAAGAAGACGGAGCCGTGGTGATCACCGCGCTGCCACACCAGGTATCTGGTGCGAAAGTGCTGGAGCAAATCGCCGCTCAGATGCGCAACAAAAAGCTGCCGATGGTCGACGACCTGCGCGACGAATCAGATCACGAAAATCCAACGCGTCTGGTTATCGTGCCACGCTCTAACCGGGTCGATATGGAACAGGTGATGAATCACCTGTTTGCCACCACCGACCTGGAAAAAAGCTACCGCATCAACATGAACATGATCGGTCTGGATAACCGTCCGTCGGTGAAAAACCTGCTGGAGATCCTGACCGAGTGGCTGGCCTTCCGTCGTGATACGGTGCGCCGCCGCCTGAATTTCCGTCTCGAAAAAGTGCTCAAACGCCTGCATATCCTCGAAGGTTTGCTGGTGGCGTTCCTCAACATCGATGAAGTGATCCACATCATCCGTACGGAAGATGAGCCGAAGCCGGTGCTGATGTCTCGCTTTGGGATCAGTGAAACCCAGGCTGAAGCGATCCTCGAGCTGAAATTACGTCACCTCGCCAAACTGGAAGAGGTGAAGATCCGCGGTGAGCAAAACGATCTGGAAAAAGAGCGCGATCAGATTCAGGCACTGCTCGCTTCCGAGCGCAAGATGAACAACCTGCTGAAGAAAGAGCTGCAGGCTGATGCCGAAGCCTTCGGCGACGACCGTCGTTCTCCGCTGCATGAACGCGAAGAAGCGAAGGCGATGAACGAGCACGACATGCTGCCGTCAGAGCCGGTCACCATCGTGCTGTCTCAGATGGGCTGGGTGCGTAGCGCTAAAGGCCACGATATCGACGCCAAAGGGCTGAGCTATAAAGCGGGCGACAGCTGGAAAGCTTCCGCGAAAGGCAAGAGCAATCAGCCGGTGGTGTTTGTCGACACCACAGGGCGCAGCTATGCCATCGATCCTGTCTCGTTGCCATCGGCACGCGGGCAGGGCGAGCCGCTCACCGGCAAGCTGACGCTGCCACCGGGTGCAACGGTTGAACATATGCTGATGGAAAATGACGATCGTAAACTGCTGATGGCCTCTGATGCGGGTTACGGTTTTGTCTGTACCTTCAACGACCTGGTGGCGCGAAATCGAGCGGGTAAAACGCTGATTACGCTGCCGGAAAACTCACAGGTCATGCCGCCGCTGGTGATTGAAGACGAGTCCGACATGCTGCTGGCGATTACCCAGGCCGGCCGCATGTTGATGTTCCCGGTCAGTGACTTGCCGCAGCTCTCGAAAGGGAAAGGCAACAAGATAATCGGCATTCCGTCTGCAGATGCGGCGAAGGGCGCTGACGGCCTGGCACACCTGTACATCATTTCACCGCAGAGCACGCTGACCATTCACGTGGGTAAACGTAAGATTAAGCTGCGTCCGGAAGAACTGCAGAAGGTGACGGGCGAACGCGGTCGTCGCGGGACGCTGATGCGCGGTCTGCAGAAAATCGACAAAATCGACATCGACTCGCCGCTGCGCGCCAGCGCAGGTGACAGCGAAGAGTAACCCCATTGCCCCTTCCGTCCGGAAGGGGCTGTAAAATTTGCGGCAAAACCGTTGTTAATTCGTGCGTTGCGATTAACAATACCCCATTAAGGGTTCTGCAAGTTTCATCCTCTGACCGGTATATAATTCTAAGCGGTTAGGTTCTTAGAGGTAGCTATGCTATTGATTTTTCGCGCAATCATCGTTGTCATTTACTGCATTCTGGTGTGCATTTTTGGCTGTATCTATTGCCTGTTTAGCCCCCGTAATCCGAAGCATGTTGCGACGTTTGGTCATCTGTTTGGTCGCCTGTCGCCGGTTTTCGGCCTGAAAGTCGAAAAACGCTTACCGGAAGGGTATGAAAATTTCGGTAATGCCATCTACATCGCCAACCATCAAAACAACTATGACATGGTGACGGCAGCCAATATCGTGATACCGCCAACGGTCACAGTCGGCAAGAAAAGCCTGCTGTGGATCCCGTTCTTTGGCCTGCTTTACTGGCTGACGGGTAACCTGCTGATTGACCGTAATAATCGCGCCAAAGCGCATGGCACCATTGCCAGCGTGGTGAATGCTTTTAAACAACGCAAAATCTCTTTCTGGATGTTCCCGGAAGGGACTCGCAGCCGCGGTCGCGGCCTGCTGCCGTTCAAAACGGGTGCCTTTCACGCTGCCATTGCGGCAGGCGTGCCGATCATTCCGGTGTGCGTTTCCAATACATCGAATAAAATTAATCTCAACCGCCTCGACAACGGTCTGGTGATCGTTGAAATGCTGCCGCCTGTCGACAGTACGCAATGGGGCAAAGATCAGGTTCGTGAGCTGGCGGCGCATTGCCGCGACATGATGAGTGCCAAAATCGATGAGCTCGACAGGGAAGTCGCTCGTCGCGAAGCGGAAAAAAAGAATAAGTAAGAGCTTTCACAAGCCGGTTTACGGTGGTGAACGCAGTTTGGGAACGGTTTCCCTCTGTTTAGTTGTCAGTTTCATGGAGTTAATATGTCACTCAGTCGGCGTCAGTTTATTCAGGCATCAGGGATTGCGCTTTGTGCAGGTGCGGTGCCGCTGAGGGCAAATGCAGCGGGGCAACAGCCCGCGCTGCCGGTTCCGCCGCTGCTGGAATCCCGTCGCGGACAACCCCTGTTTTTAACCCTGCAACGCGCTCACTGGTCTTTCACCCAGGGCACGCGCGCGCCGGTCTGGGGAGTGAATGGTCGCTATCTTGGGCCGACCATTCGTGTCTGGAACGGTGACGACGTCAAACTGATTTACAGTAACCGCCTGACGGAAAACGTGGCGATGACCATTCGTGGTCTTCAGGTGCCAGGCCCGTTGATTGGCGGAGCGGCGCGTATGATGTCACCGAATGCCGACTGGGCCCCGGTGCTGCCGATTCGTCAAAGCGCGGCCACGCTCTGGTATCAGGCAAATACACCGAACCACATGGCGCAGCAGGTTTACAGCGGCCTGGCCGGAATGTGGCTGGTCGAAGATGATGTGAGTAAGTCCTTACCTATCCCGAATCATTACGGCGTGGACGACTTTCCGGTCATTATTCAGGACAAACGGCTGGATAACTTTGGCGCGCCGGAATACAGCGAGCCGGGCAGCGGCGGCTTTGTCGGCGATACGTTGCTGGTGAACGGCGCGCAAAGTCCTTATGTCGAAGTTTCTCGCGGCTGGGTGCGTCTGCGCTTGCTGAATGCGTCGAACTCTCGCCGTTATCAGCTGCAAATGAGTGACGGTCGTGCGCTGCATGTCATTTCTGGCGATCAGGGGTTTCTGCCAGCGCGGGTCTCCGTCAAGCAGCTCTCACTGGCTCCGGGCGAGCGTCGCGAAATCCTCATCGACATGACCAATGGCAATGAAGTGTCGATTACCTGCGGCGAAGCGGCGAGCATCGTGGATCGTATTCGCGGCTTCTTCGAACCGTCTAGCATCCTGATTTCAACCCTGGTGCTGACGCTGCGCCCAACAGGCCTGTTGCCGCTGGTGACAGACAGCCTGCCAATGCGCCTGCTGCCGGAAGAAGTCATGACCGGAACGCCAATCCGTAGCCGTGATTTCACCCTCGGTGACGATCCGGGTATCAACGGCCAACTGTGGGACCCACAGCGCATTGACGTAACGGCGCAGCAGGGTACCTGGGAGCGCTGGACGCTGCGAGCCGACAGCCCGCAGTCCTTCCACATTGAAGGGGTGATGTTCCAGATCCGCAACGTGAACGGCGCAATGCCCTTCCCGGAAGACAGAGGCTGGAAAGACACGGTGTGGATCGACGGGCAAGTTGAGCTACTGGTGTACTACGGCCAGCCTTCGTGGCCACATTTCCCGTTCCAGTTCGCCAGCCAGACGCTGGAACTGGCGGACCGTGGCTCGATTGGTCAGATGCTGGTGAATCCGGCACCCTGATTGATTTAACCCTCACCCTAAAAGGGAGAGGGAACTGTCACGTGCTCATGTCTTTCTCTTTCTCCCTCTCCCTTTGGGAGAGGGCCGGGGAGAGGGGTAAATGCACTCTGTAAGCCACACACTCCGCATGGATAAAGGCTTCCCAACGTAATTTTCCGCCCGCGATCTGGCACACTCATCCGCATTCCCTTATAATCCCCGCCCTTTGAAGGTTCTTTTTTAACCACCCGGAAGCACTATGAGCGCAATTTCCCTGATCCAGCCGGATCGCGATCTCTTTTCCTGGCCTCAGTACTGGGCGGCCTGCTTTGGCCCGGCACCGTTTTTACCTATGTCTCGGGAAGAGATGGACCAACTTGGCTGGGATAGCTGCGACATCATTCTGGTCACAGGCGATGCCTACGTCGATCATCCAAGCTTCGGCATGGCTATCTGCGGGCGTATGCTTGAGGCTCAGGGCTTCCGTGTGGGGATCATTTCTCAGCCTGACTGGAACAGCAAAGACGACTTTATGCGTCTCGGCAAACCGAACCTGTTCTTCGGTGTGACCGCGGGCAACATGGACTCGATGATCAACCGTTATACGGCTGACCGTAAGCTGCGTCACGACGATGCGTACACCGCCGATAACCTTGCCGGTAAACGTCCTGATCGCGCGACGCTGGTGTACACCCAGCGTTGTAAAGAAGCCTGGAAAGATGTGCCGGTGATCCTCGGCGGGATCGAAGCGAGCCTGCGTCGTTCAGCACACTACGACTACTGGTCTGATACCGTGCGCCGTTCGGTGCTGGTGGACTCCAAAGCTGACATGCTGATTTACGGCAACGGCGAGCGTCCGCTGGTGGAAGTTGCCCATCGTCTGTCGATGGGGGAGTTGGTGTCTGACATTCGCGATGTGCGCAACACCGCGATCATGGTGAAAGAAGCGCTGCCAGGCTGGAGCGGTGTGGATTCAACGCGTCTGGATACGCCGGGTAAAATCGATCCGATCCCCCATCCTTATGGGGAAGATCTGCCATGCGCTGACAACAAGCCTGTTGAGCCGAAAAAAGCCGAAGCCAAACGGATTACCGTGCAGCCACCGAAGCCGAAGCCGTGGGAAAAAACCTACGTGCTGCTGCCGTCCTATGAGAAAGTCAAAGGCGACAAAGTGCTCTATGCGCACGCTTCCCGTATCCTGCATCATGAAACCAACCCAGGTTGTGCTCGCGCGCTGATGCAAAAACACGGCGATCGCTACATCTGGCTGAACCCGCCTGCTATCCCGCTCTCCACTGAAGAGATGGACAGCGTGTTTGCGCTGCCATACAAACGTGTGCCGCATCCGGCATACGGCAACGCCCGCATACCTGCTTATGAAATGATCCGTTTTTCGGTCAACATCATGCGTGGCTGCTTCGGGGGTTGCTCGTTCTGCTCCATCACCGAGCACGAAGGCCGTATTATCCAGAGCCGTTCCGAAGAGTCGATCATCAACGAGATCGAAGCCATTCGCGACACGGTTCCCGGTTTCACCGGTATTATCTCCGATTTGGGTGGCCCGACGGCCAACATGTACATGCTGCGCTGTAAGTCGCCGCGTGCGGAGCAAACCTGCCGTCGTCTCTCCTGTGTTTACCCGGACATCTGCCCGCACATGGACACCAACCATGAGCCGACGATCAACCTCTATCGCCGTGCGCGCGATCTGAAAGGCATCAAGAAGATCCTCATCGCGTCTGGCGTGCGTTATGATATCGCCGTAGAAGATCCGCGTTATATCAAAGAGCTGGCGACGCACCACGTGGGCGGCTATCTGAAGATAGCGCCAGAGCACACCGAAGAAGGCCCGCTGTCGAAAATGATGAAGCCGGGCATGGGCAGCTATGATCGCTTTAAAGAGCTGTTCGACACCTACTCAAAACAGGCCGGGAAAGAGCAGTATCTGATCCCTTACTTCATCTCTGCGCACCCTGGCACAACGGATGAAGACATGATCAACCTGGCGCTGTGGCTGAAGAAGAACCGCTTCCGTCTCGATCAGGTGCAGAACTTCTATCCGTCGCCGCTCGCGAACTCGACCACCATGTATTACACCGGCAAGAACCCGCTGAGTAAGATTGGCTATAAGAGTGAAGAAGTCTTCATCCCGAAAGGCGACAAGCAGCGCCGTCTGCATAAAGCCCTGCTGCGTTATCACGATCCGGCAGGCTGGCCGATGATTCGTCAGGCGCTGGAAGAGAAGGGAATGAAACACCTGATCGGCGGTCGCCGTGAGTGTCTGGTGCCTTCGCCTACGCTTGAAGAGATGCGTGAAGCGCGCCGTCAGAACCGCAACACACGCCCGGCGCTGACCAAGCACACGCCAGTATCGCATCAGCGTAATCCGGGTGCCGCTAAGCCGAATGCTGCCGCGAAGGGAAAACCTGTCGCTAACGGCAAACCTGCCGCCAGACGAGCCGCTAAGCCATAAAAGAAAGCCCGGCCAAATTTGACCGGGCTTTTGCATTTTTCGCTTAACCACCAAACTGATCGGGGTCCGGCCCAAGCCGTTTTCCCTGATCCAGTTTGGCTATCTCGCCCAGTTCATCCTTATCAAGACGGAAGTCCCAGACGTTGTAGTTCTCAGCGATACGCGCCGGGGTGACCGATTTCGGAATAACCACCAGACCGCTATCCAGATGCCAGCGAATGACAATCTGCGCCGGGGTCTTGCCGTATTTTTCCGCCAGATGGCGAATGATGGTTTGATCAAACACGCCTTCGCCGCCTTGAGCCAGCGGGCTCCAGGATTCCGTCTGGATCTTGTGCGTGGCGTTCCACGAATGCAATTGACGCTGCTGCATCAGAGGATGAAGCTCAATCTGGTTGATGACCGGACTGACGCCCGTTTCATCGATCAGCCGTTGCAGGTGATTGATCTGGAAGTTACAGACACCAATGCTCTTCACCAGCCCCTGCTGTTGCAGCTCAATCATGCCTTTCCAGGCTTCGACATAGTGATCGATAGCGGGAACGGGCCAGTGCATCAGATAGAGATCAACGAAATCGAGCTGCAGCTTATCGAGACTTTCCTGCAAAGCCTGAGCCGGACGCTTCTGGTCGTCGTTCCAGAGCTTGGTGGTGATAAACAGTTCATCGCGAGCGACGCCTGCACTTTTCAGGGCCTTGCCTACGCCATCTTCGTTCTTGTACGCCGCGGCAGTATCAATCGACCGATAACCGACCTCCAGCGCTTTATGAATGGCGGAAACGACTTCCTCGTTGCTTGCTTTCCACACGCCGAGGCCCAGCTGCGGCATGATGTTGCCGTCCTGAAGCTTAATCACAGTTGGATGTGTCATGCGTTCCTCCTTAGATAAAATCACCGGAGGAGATACGCCCCTCCGGCAAATCAGTAACACTAAGTCTGGTCGAAATACGAGAAAACGAAAGGTTAAGCGGAAATCCCTTAGCGTGCCGCTTCGTAAATGCGGCGGCTCACGTCGAGGGTAATGTCCTGATGTTCACCGATTTTCGTCATGCCATGCTCTTCGAGTTTTTTCAGCAGCGCCGGGATAGTGCTGCCGTCCAGACCGTAGCCGGACAGACGAGTCGGTACGCCCATCGCTTCGAAGAAATCGCGAGTTGCCGCGATGGCCGCGTCGATGCGTGCATCTTCAGACCCTTCAGTGATGTTCCACACGCGATCTGCGTATTGCAGCAGTTTGGCACGCTTGGTATCGCGTTTTTCATTCCACAGCGCAGGCAGAACAACGGCCAGCGTTTGAGCGTGATCCAGGCCGTGCATCGCGGTCAGTTCGTGACCCAGCATATGCGTGGCCCAGTCTTGCGGTACGCCAGCCCCAATCAGGCCGTTCAGTGCCTGAGTGGCTGCCCACATGACGTTGGCGCGGACATCGTAGTTTTCCGGCTCTTTCAGCGCTTTCGGGCCTTCTTCAACCAGCGTCAGCAGAATGCCTTCGGCGAAACGCTCCTGAATTTTGGCATTCACCGGATAAGTGACGTACTGCTCAACAGTATGCACAAACGCATCGACCACACCGTTGGCAACCTGACGCGGCGGCAGGGTGTAGGTGTAAACTGGATCAAGCACGGCAAAGACCGGGCGCACCAGCGGGTTCATAAATGCCTGCTTGTCGCCAGTGGTTTTACGGGAGATAACCGCGCCCATGTTGGATTCGGACCCGGTGGCTGGCAGTGTCAGCACAGAACCCATTGGGATGGCACTTTCAATCTTGCTGCCGCCCGTTTGCAGGATTTCCCATGGATCAACGCCGTCTGCGTAATGTGCAGCCGCCGCGATGAATTTCGTGCCGTCCAGTACGGAACCTCCGCCCACAGCCAACAGGAAAGTGATTTTCTCTTCGCGAGCGAGTTTCACAGCGTTCATCAGCGTTTCGTAAGACGGGTTCGGTTCGATACCGCCAAACTCCAGCACGTCCAGGCCGTTCAGGGCAGTCAGCACCTGATCCAGCACGCCGGTTTTCTTCACGCTACCACCGCCGTACGTCACCAGAACTCGTGCATCGGCAGGAATTTGCGCACGCAGGTCGGCGATAGCGCCTTGACCAAATAAAATGCGGGTGGGGGTGTGCAGGTCAAAATTAAACATAGCTTGTTCCCTTAAGTGCAGGTGAAAAAGAGGGCAGACGCGGTGCTGCCTGATGGAGTGTATTGTGGTCTTCCAGGGAGTCAGTCTCAATGCTTATTCCTGTCAATGTCTTGCCCATTTCTCCAGAGGGCTGGAGGAAATGAACAGTAACGTTCACACTGTTGTCATCGAAACCTGCCCGGAATGCTCTCCACCATGAACCGCGAAGAGACCTGTCTTCTGCTGACAGATAAAATTAAGCAGCTGAAAAACAATGAAGAAAAGCTCACTGCGCTGTTGCCGGATATCCGTCTGCTGTACGGCACGCAGCCCGGAACCCGCACGCCGGTGATGTACCAGCCAGGCATCGTTTTTCTCTTTTCGGGCCATAAAATCGGTCATATTAACGAACGTGTGTTTCGTTATGATGCCAACGAATACCTGTTATTAACGGTCCCGCTGCCGTTTGAGTGTGAAACTTTTGCGACGCCGGAAGTGCCGTTGGCAGGATTGCGCCTGAATGTGGACATCCTGCAACTGCAAGAGCTGCTGATGGACATCGGCGAAGACGAGCTGTTTCAGCCGTCGATGGCGGCGAGTGGGATCAATTCAGCGACACTATCTGACGACATTCTCTGTGCTGCAGAACGCCTGCTGGATGTGATGGAGCGTCCACTGGATGCGAGAATTCTTGGCAGGCAAATTATTCGCGAGATGCTCTACCACGTGCTGATGGGGCCACGGGGCGGGGCGCTGCTGGCGTTGGTCAGCCGCCAGACGCATTTCAGCCTGATTAGCCGGGTGCTGAAACGTATTGAAAGCCAGTACACGGAAAACCTGAGCGTGGATCAGCTGGCGGCGGAAGCGAATATGAGCGTGTCGGCGTTCCATCATAATTTTAAATCAGTGACCAGTACGTCGCCGTTGCAGTACCTGAAATCCTACCGTCTGCACAAAGCGAGAATGATGATGGTGCACGATGGGTTGAAGGCCAGCACCGCGGCGATGAAGGTCGGCTATGAAAGTGCCTCGCAGTTTAGCCGTGAGTTCAAACGCTACTTCGGTTTAACGCCGGGGGAAGATGCGGCTCGTATTCGCGGGATGCAGGGGGTGTGATTGACACTCTCCCAGGAAGGGAGAGGGAGCAAATCATTCCCTCGCCCCTTTGGGGAGAGGGTTAGGGTGAGGGGAAAAGTCAGGCGTTACAGTACTTCTTCTTAATCACCACAATCACCGTGCCGAGCAGGCCGCAGACCAGCAGGAAAATCGGCAGGATCATCAGGAAGGTCATCACCTGATCTTCGTGGCGTTTCACGAACGGGATCATGCTCAGCGCATAACCGAAGCTGGTGACGACCCCGACCCAAAGCAATGCGCTTAACCAGTTGAAGAACTGGAAACGGCGGTTGGACAGGCCGGAAATACCCGCCATGGTTGGCAGAAGGGTGCGAACAAACGCGAGGAAACGTCCGGCGAGCAGCGCCAGTAAGCCGTGGCGATCAAACATGTAAGTAGCGCGCTCGTGGTATTTAACGGGCAGTTGAGCCAGCCAGCCTTTGACCATCTTTGTGTTACCCAGCCAGCGGCCTTGAATGTAGCTCAGCCAACAACCGAGACTTGCCGCGGCGGTCAGGATAACCAGGGTCGGCATGAAATCCATCACCCCTTTTGCTATCAGGGCTCCCGCGAGCAGCAACAGGCTGTCTCCCGGCAGGAAAGACGCAGGCAGCAAACCATTTTCTAAAAACAGTGTCGCAAACATGACCAGATAAACCACCCCCACAACGTGCGGGTCCGCCAGCGCGGTAAAATCATGTTGCCAAAGCGCGGCGACAATCTCCTGAATAACAACCATGGACTTTCCTGTGGACTGACATTTTTTGTGTAGTGTACTCCTGAATCGCCCGGGATGCCTCGATCCCGGGCGCAACAATGCAGGCAGTTTTATCGGGGGCTGTCTGACATTGTGTCCATCAGATTGCCACTTTACACGATGCGTTCGAAGCCCGCAGACAAATCGCGGATAATATCGTCAACATTTTCTAAACCGATGTGCAGTCGTACCAGCGTTCCGCTGAAGTCCAGCTCCGCATCCGGGCGGATGGCCGCCAGTTGCTCGGGCTGGTTGGCGAGGATCAGCGACTCGTAACCGCCCCAGGAATAGGCCATGCTGAAGAGGGTGAAATTATCCAGATAAGCTGCCAGCTCGGCATCATTGAGCCGTTTTTTGAGAACGAATGAGAACAAACCGCTGCTGCCCGTAAAGTCTCGTTTCCAGAATTCATGGCCTTTACTTCCCGGTAACGCCGGGTGATTGACGCGTTCAACCTGTGGATGCTGAGCTAACCATTCGGCAACTTTCAGGCTGCTTTCATGATGTTGACGTAAACGCACACCCAGCGTGCGCAGACCGCGGCTGGTCATGTAGGCCGTATCGGCGTCCACCATCTGACCCATCAGGTAGGCATTCTCACGCAACTGATCCCAACAGCGGGCGTTGGAAACCGCCGTACCGATCATGCCATCCGAATGGCCAATAAGGTATTTGGTCGCCGCCTGAATAGAGATGTCGATACCAAAATCCAGTGCTTTAAACAGCACGCCTGCCGCCCAGGTGTTGTCGATCATAATGATCGCTTCGGGGGCTACGCGGCGAACGGCAGCCACAATCGCTGGCACATCATGCACTTCCATGGTGATGGAACCTGGCGATTCCAGGAACACCACTTTGGTGTTTGGCTGAATCAGCTTTTCGATATCTGCGCCAATCAGCGGATCAAACCAGCCGGTGGTTACGCCCAGTTTGGCGAGAATTTTGGTGCAGAAATCCTGGCTTGGCTCGTACGCGGTGTTGGTCATCAGAACGTGATCGCCCTGTTCCACAAAGGCCAGGATAGTATTGGCAACGGCCGCAGCGCCACAGGGGAACAGCGCACAGCCCGCACCGCCTTCCAGTTCGCACATGGCTTCCTGCAACGAGAAATGGGTCAGCGTGCCGCGACGGCCATAGAAAAGCTCGCCTTTGGCGCGATTGCGGGTGGCATGCTTTTTGGCCTCCACAGTGTCAAAGACAAGGGATGAGGCACGCTGAATGACGCTATTCACCGAGCCCAGGGTGTATTTTTTACTGCGGCCAGCGTTCACCAGCACGGTATCAAGTTGCTTATCGGACATGTTCGCGTTACCTGTTTTTATACGTCTGGACGTCTAAACTAGCATGATTATCAGGCGAAGTGCGATTGGTTCACAGATAAAGCAGAAAATTTTGCCATCACGCCACTAAGCCTCTTTTTACTGCGTAAGCGCAATGAAAAGTAGCCATGATTGCGTCAGTATGTAAATAGTAATGAGAACGACTATCAATTCGACGACGTTTTGATATCATTACGCTCAGATTTTGTGATTTAGATCCTGGAGATACAGAGTGGGTAATAATTTGATGCAGGCGGATCTCTCCGTTTGGGGTATGTATCATCATGCCGACATCGTAGTGAAGGTGGTTATGATCGGCCTGATTCTGGCATCGGTCGTCACCTGGGCCATCTTCTTCAGCAAAAGCACCGAACTGTTAACGCAAAAGCGCCGCCTCAAGCGCGAACAGCAGCTGTTAGCTGAAGCACGTTCACTGAACCAGGCGTCTGACATTGCCTCTTCTTTCCAGGCCAAAAGCCTCAGCACGTTACTGATTAATGAAGCGCAGAACGAGCTGGAACTCTCTGCGGGTGCCGAAGATAACGAAGGCATTAAAGAGCGTACCGGTTTCCGTCTGGAGCGTCGCGTTGCCGCTGCGGGTCGTCACATGGGCCGCGGCAATGGTTATCTGGCGACTATCGGCGCTATCTCCCCGTTTGTCGGTCTGTTCGGTACCGTTTGGGGTATCATGAACAGCTTCATCGGCATCGCTCAAACCCAGACCACCAACCTCGCTGTCGTCGCACCGGGTATCGCCGAAGCGTTGCTGGCAACCGCGATCGGCCTGTTTGCCGCTATTCCGGCGGTCGTTATCTACAACATCTTTGCTCGAATGATTGGCAGCCAAAAAGCGCTGCTGGGCGATGTGGCCGCACAGGTTCTGCTGCTGCAAAGCCGAGACCTCGACCTCAATGCCAGCGGTTCACAGCCGGTACGTACCGCCCAGAAATTACGGGTAGGGTGAGAGCCAATGGCAATGCGTCTCAACGAAAATCTGGACGATAACGGCGAAATGCATGAAATCAACGTGACGCCGTTTATCGACGTCATGCTGGTTTTGCTGATCATCTTCATGGTGGCCGCGCCGCTCGCGACCGTGGACGTGAAAGTGAATTTACCTGCCTCATCCAGCCAGCCGCAGCCGCGCCCGGAAAAGCCTGTTTACCTGACCGTTAAAGCGGATAACAGCATGTTCCTCGGCAACGATCCGGTGAGCGACGAGACGATGGTGAACGCCATTAGCTCGCTGACTGAAGGTAAGAAAGACACCACCATCTTCTTCCGCGCGGATAAAACCGTGAACTACGAAACGATGATGAAAGTGATGGATACGCTGCATCAGGCCGGGTATCTGAAGATTGGCCTGGTGGGTGAAGAACAGGCCGCGGCAAAATAATGCCCCGTTATTGAAAAGAACCGGCTCGGCTCTGTGCCGGTTTTTTTATGCCGCAGAAAACGCTGACCAAAGGCGACTTACCCGAGCGTTACGTCGCCCAAAACAGAACCGCTATCTTACTGATATATCATGTTTTTATGATTTTACCTTCGCAGGCAAAATAGTGGGTTTCGCTACTGGCGCATGCCTTAAATCTCTCTACGCTTAGTCAGGAACATTATAAAAAAAGCACCGTGAAAACGGGGCGTTACCTACCTGCACAGCATGGGAGTCCCTTATGGCCCTCACGACGTTATTCGGCTCAACTTCAGCTTCACGTGACCTCATTTCCCTTTCCGCCATTCGCCGCCGGGCAGACCGCCTGATTCTGGCGCTGGTCTGGATCTTGTGGGCGATTACCGTGGTCTTTGGGTTACTCACAGCACAAATGATCGTGGCACTGGTTGTCGCTTCTTTGCTGGCTGTACTCAGCACGGTTTCGTGTTTACTGTTACCTGGCAAACTGGCGACCCGCCTGCTGCTGGCCTTTATTCTGATGGCCTATTCTGCGCTGCTCATTCAATTGGGCGCGGGAGGGACGGAATACCACTTTTCCGTTTTTGTGTTGCTCTCTGCGTTACTGGCCTGGCGTGACTGGAAGCCACTGGTAGCTGGGGCTGCGGTGATTGCCGTTCATCATCTGCTCTTCAATTACCTGCAGGCTAACGATCTGTTTGGCATTGTGGTTTTTGAGATGGGGCCGGGCATTCATATGGTGCTGATGCATGCGGTTTTCGTGGTCGTGCAGACGATTATCCTGGTGCTGATGGCGTTGCGGATGGAGCAGGATGCGCGTTCTGCCAGTGAAGTGGCAAAGCTGGCTTCGGTTATCAACCGCGAGCCAGGGTGCCTGACGCTGACCACAGAACATCAGGCCAGCCACTCTGGCTTCGCCAAAACATTCAGCCTGACGCTCGATACCATGCGCAGCACATTGATGCAGGTGAGTCACAGCGTCTCGCAGATGCTGGAAGATGCTCACACATTACTGCTGCGAAATACCTCGCTCTCAGAACGGACGGACAATCAGGCGCAATCACTGGCGGTGGCGGCTTGCGCGATGGAACAGTTGGCGGGGGCTGCGGTGCAAACCAGTGAGAAAGCCAATGAAGCGCGCGGGCTTGCGCTTCAGGCGAGCAATGTCGCCCTGCAGGGTGGCGAAAGCATTCGCGCGGCGATGGCGTCGATGGTGCATATCCGCGATGAATCTTTGCGGATTAATGGCATTCTCGAACTGATTGATGGCATTGCGTTCCAGACCAATATTTTATCGTTGAATGCGTCAGTGGAGGCGGCACGAGCGGGCGTGCATGGCAAAGGATTTGCGGTTGTCGCCGCTGAAGTTCGTACGCTGGCGTTGCGCTGTGAGAGCGCGGCGAAAGACATCCGCCAGTTGATAGCGGCGTCGGTTGAAAGTACTCAGCAGGGCGCAAATCAGGTCGAGCAGGCGGGGAAAACCATGCAGGTGATGATCGGCAGTATCGACAGCCTGCTCACGCTGGTCGAAGCGTTGTCATTGATGAGCGAACAGCAACGGGCCAGCATTCTGCAAATTAACGGCAGCATTGCGAGCATCGATGCCAGCGTGCAGGAAAACGTGCAGCACGTGGCGCAGACGATGCAGGTGGCGCAGCAGCAGCAAAGGCAAACCGGGGAGCTGAAGACCGCGATTTCGGTCTTCAGGCTGGTGTGATCAGCGAGGTTTTTCTGGCGTCGGCGGAGTTTCTTCCGGCGCCACAATGTTAACGCTGGCGGTGCGACAGTTACCGTCAGCGAGCTTTCTGGAAAGGCGTAAGGTGGCGACTTCACGCGCCAGCACATGCTGGTAGCTGGCTTCTATGTGGGCCAGAATTTTCTCTTTTAGCTGCGGATTGCGGGTGATGATTTCCGCCAGTGCCGCGCCGTAAATTTCTTCTTTTACCTGGAAGGCATAAATCTCGCGGCGATACTGCCACTTCATGCGAACCAGCGAGGCCGGGATCGAGGTCAGGGCTTTGGCAATCTCCTCGATGACGGCATTCTTCTCATTTTTCAGGGCCTGAAGATTATGCTGCAGAATGACGGCATCGCTTTTTTGGTTATCTAAAGTCAATCTGACGGTATAATCATCGGGATCTTTCATTATTTACTCAGCCTGGAAATCGTAAAAAAGCGATGTTGTTTTTTCACGCGTAATCAAATTAAGCCAAATTTTATTTCCGGCTTCATTAATTTTCTCGGTTTGCTCGGCAATAATTTGACTTAATTCCTGACTGTCAATTTCCGCTTCCACTTGCAAATCGTTAAGCACCCGCGCATAGGCTTCGATTTTGGCAACCCGAAACAGCCTGTCCTTTATATGACGATCGCGTTCTTCCAGCAGCATATTGCGTGACTGGCCGTTACGACCCGGCACCGCTAATATATCGGCCTCATAATTTTCGAGCGATATCTTGCCCTGGGCTAAATCGGCATCATTTTCTGCTTCCCCGGTAGTCGGCTCCGTATTGGCAATATGAAAGCGGGCCGGGATCAGCGATTCGGGTATCATGGCTGATGTCCTTTTAGTTCAACAAGATAAGGGTAATAAGGGTGTGAGGTTCGTTGACAATATCATGGCATAATTTTAAAATCAAAAAAAATGGAGTCCACCATGAACAGTATTATCTATTTTGTTATAGTACTGCTATTACTGACGGCTGTTATTCTATTCGTTATCTCTGGTCTGTTTAAAAAAGAGGGTGTGGAAGAAAAAACGCCACCTCAGTCAGTAAAACCCATGAGTAAAGAAGAAGGTGAAGACCATTTTTCGATGCTGATGAATGCGATAACGCCCGTGTGGTACTGGCGGGTTAACCACGAATATATTGACTTCCTGCATGCGACAATTAAGCGCATGAATATTGCGGATTTAAATGCCACCGAGGGGTTATTTGAGGCTCAGCGTCGTTGCAGCGATCTCAATTCAGCGGTGTATAAATATTATGACAATATAAAGAAACGCTGCCTGAACGGGGAGAAAGTGCCTCGCGGCGATTTGGATGTGCTCAACCTTCAGCAGTGTTTCCGTGAATTTAGCCTCAATGCCTACCCGGCACTGGTGGCCCTGGTATGGCCGGAGTTTCAGCGTCCGGTGGTGGACCCGCTGGAGGTTTGAGTTTTACGCCGGGCGGCACTGCTGTATGACCGGATAATACACTGAGCTTTCCGGTCATAGTACGCAAGCGTCATCCCGTTAAAGACGATGGCCTCAAGGCCATCGTCAGATTGCTGACAAAGAAGGAAAAAGCGTGGTTTTTCCTTCTTTGTGGTGAGCAGCCGAAAATCAATGAATTGATTTTCCTTATTTTTTGTTCTGCCACCCATGACAAAACGGTATTCGTTAGAGGTTTGTCATCAGTCTCACGATGGCCTCAAGGCCATCGTCTTCCTCCTCCATCATGATGTATTCCCCGATGAGTGCTTCGCTCAGGAACACACTCTTGCCGGTGTGCTTTATCTGATACATCGAAGTATCTGCGCGAAGCCGTGCTCCACTAAAATCATCCTCTTCATACCAGCACCCATGTGATGGTGCCGTTGCTGTGCAGCATCCGGTGCAGGGCTTCATAATACGGCGCTTTGCCGTCGAGATGATCGTAAAACGCGTCCAGCACCCGCAGCTTGTCTTCCGGATGCAGGTGTTCGCGCCAGACTTCGAAATTCGCGCTCAATGCTTTCGGCTGATAACCAGGCATCGCCCCCCTGCGGGCGATTTCAGACATTTATGCGCCATATGTCAGGGTTGGATATATTCATAATAATAATATATTGGCGTGTAAATATCGTGCGAGAGAAAAGTGACCGGACGAGGGCGTCCGGTCGGATTAGGAAGGGGTTATCCCTGGCGTTTATCTTCGGTGTTGGTGTCGAAGTCACTCGCCGCATGGCGCTCATGCAGCTGTTCGTTCAGCGGCCCCTGCGCGCGGTTAACAATTCGGCCACGTTTGACGGCCGGACGGTTGCCGATATCCTGCGCCCAACGCAGAACATTTTTATAACTGTTCGCATCGAGGAATTCAGCAGCGTTATACACCGCGCCCAGCACCACATTGCCGTACCACGGCCAGATCGCCATATCTGCAATGCTGTACTCTTCGCCTGCCACGTAGCGATTTTTCGCCAGTTGTTTATCCAGCACATCGAGTTGACGTTTGGCTTCCATCGTGAAGCGATCAATCGCGTACTCAATCTTCACCGGTGCGTAGTTATAGAAGTGGCCGAACCCGCCGCCGAGGAACGGGGCTGCGCCCTGCAACCAGAACAGCCAGTTCAACGCTTCGGTGCGCCCGGCCGGATCTTTTGGCAGGAAGTGGCCAAATTTCTCAGCCAGATACAGCAGGATCGAACCGGATTCAAACACGCGCAGCGGTGGCGTGACGGAATGATCGCTCAGCGCGGGGATCTTTGAGTTGGGGTTGACGTCGACAAAGCCGCTGGAGAACTGATCGCCTTCGCCAATGCGGATCATCCACGCATCGTATTCGGCGCCCGTGACGCCCAGCGCCAGCAACTCTTCCAGCATGATAGTCACTTTCTGCCCGTTCGGCGTACCGAGGGAATAAAGCTGCAAAGGATGGGTGCCAACCGGCAGCGCTTTGTCATGCGTCGGGCCAGACACCGGACGGTTGATGTTGGCGAACGCGCCGCCGTTGTTGTTTTGCTTCCACTCCCAGACTTTCGGAGGCTGATAATTAGAGTCAGACATATGAGTACCTGGTTTGTTGGTTGAAGTATTGACCGAGTGTAGCAGGTGATGCTTGTCAGCTTTAACATTCAGAGGCGTGATAAGGCTAACGGCTTATTTTAAAAACATCTTATAGAGATCAGTTTGGATATAAGCTTAAACGAAAATCGCATTTCAGTTTGTGCGGGAATCTCTCCACTATGCCCTGAGTCCTGCGCACTTTCGCAGAGCAAAAAATAATAAATCCTTTGATGGCAAGGAGTTAGTCTGGTATGCGCAAGTTGGTCTTTTCCGCCGCGATGATGTCGCTGGCACTCGGTCTCGCAGGCTGCGACGACGCTAAAAATAATGACACCGCCAATGCCCCGGCCGCGAATCAAAATGCCGCGCCAAAAGACGGTGGCTCCCTGATTATCGGCATTACCTCCGGCGACCCGCTGGCGGTGAACCCCATTTACGCCAGCGACCGCACCACACTGACCATTATGCAGGCGCTGTACGCCCCGCTCTTTAGCTACAACAACGGCAAAATTGAGTGGGGTCTGGCAGAAAGCCTGACGCCTTCCGCTGACAACCTGAGCTACACCCTGAAGCTGAAACCGAACCTCAAATGGCAGGACGGCCAGCCGCTGACCGCCGATGACGTAGTGTTTACCTTCAACAAACTGC
This sequence comes from Pantoea sp. sgz302252, assembly GCF_047713085.1. NCBI lineage: Bacteria > Pseudomonadati > Pseudomonadota > Gammaproteobacteria > Enterobacterales > Erwiniaceae > Pantoea > Pantoea sp. sgz302252. Next base: position 14,328 of record NZ_JBLFJW010000023.1, on the reverse strand, counting down.
TGGATGACAAACAGCACAGCTTCTTCCGCAGCATGTTCATGTTTGGCGGCAAGCCGGTACAGGTCAGCAAAGTCGACGATTTGACGGTCAAATTTACCCTGCCGCAGGTGAGCGCCGCGTTTGTCGGCACGTTAGTGCAGATCTATCCGATCCCACAGCATGTGTTCGCTAACGAAAGCGATCTGGAAAAGAGCAGCAAGAACGATGCGCCAGTGGGTTCCGGGCCGTTCAAATTTAAAGAGTATCGCGCAGGGCAGTATTACTCTCTGACGCGTTTTGATGATTACTGGAACGGCAAACCGAAGCTGGATTCCGTCACCTACCGTTTCGCGAAAGACAGCAATTCTGCCAATCTTGCGCTGCAAAACGGTGAGATTAACATGAAGATGGTTGATCCGCAGGATGTGTCTCGCCTGAAAAACACCGGCAAATTCGACTTCGTGGTGTATCCGGAAGGGCGTCTGGCTTACATGACCTTCAACCAGAACGTGCCGGTGATGCAGAGTAAAGATCTGCGTCAGGCCATCGCTTATGCCATCAACAAAGACGATCTGGTGACCACGGCGTTTACCTCGCAGGATTACGCTAAACCGGCAACTTCGTTCCTGACGCCAGACACGCTGTATCATTCTGACGATGTTGATCAGTACAAATTCGACCTGCAAAAAGCCAAAGATCTGCTGAAAGCATCCGGCGCACCTGCTGATCTGAAACTGCGTCTGGCTTACGTCAACACCAACAAAACCCAGGAGAGCATGGGCCTCTATATTCAGCAGCAGCTGAAGGCGCTCGGAGTGAACGTTGAGTTGATGCCGCTGGATTCTAACGCGATGTCACAGCGTAGCCTCGACATGAAAAACACCGCCTGGGATCTGAACCTCGGGGGTTACATCATGGGCCCGGAGCCGGATGGCTATAAGTCGCTGTTTATGAGCAACGAAGCGTATAACTATGCGCACTATAAAAATCCGCAGTTCGATGCCCTTTGGGATCAAGGCGCTGTGGAGACCGATGCGACCAAACGCGCGGCAATTTACAAACAAATCCAGCAGACAGTGGCGACCGACATGACCTATTACCCGATTGCCTACACCAACGCGACTGTCGCCGTCGATAAGCGTTTTGGCGGCACTCAGGAAGCTGAACCGAAACCGGTGTATATGTTCCAGGACTTGTCGAAAATCTACCAAAAATAAAAATCTGTGCCGGGAAATCCCCTCTCCCTAACCCTCTCCCAAAGGGAGAGGGAACTGTTCGGTTTTCTCCCTCTCCCTCGGGGAGAGGGCAGGGGAGAGGGGGAAAACACACCGTGCATTTTGTAAAGGGAATGTCGTGAATCCAATGCTCCTGCGTCGGCTGCTGCAACTGCTGCCGATGCTTTTCTTTATCTCGCTGGTGGCGTTTCTGCTGGTGAAACTTGCGCCCGGCGATCCGGTGCAGGCGTATGTCACGCCGCGAATGGCGCCGGAGGATATCGAGCGTATCCGCCACAGCCTCGGGCTCGATCAGCCACTCACTACCCAGTATTTCTTATGGCTGAAAAACGTCTTTCGTGGCGATCTCGGTTATTCGCTTATCTATCATCGCCCGGTACTGGAGATGATCGCCGAACGCATTCCGGCCACGCTTGGCTTGATGGGCGCGTCGTTGATTCTGGCGATTCTGCTCGCCGTGCCGCTGGGTCTGTTGGCGGGCGCGTTTAAGCACCGCTGGCTCGATCACTTCCTTAATCTGTTTGCCTATATCGGGATATCGGTGCCGATTTTCTGGTTTGGCATCTTGCTGATTACCGTCTTTGCTGTGCAGTTAAACTGGCTGCCGAGCATGGGGATGCGCACCATTGGGGTGGAAGATAATTGGCTGGACGTGGTGCGCCACGGCATTCTGCCGTGCATCGCGTTAACCTTTTACAACCTCTCCAACTACGTGCGTTATGTGCGCTCAAACACCATCAGCCAGCTTTCCGCGGATTACGTGCAGACGCAGCTCGCTTATGGCGCGACGTACCGCACCATCCTGTTTCGCCATGTGCTGAAAAACGTGCTGTTGCCGGTGATCACGCTGTTTGGTTTGTCCTTTGGGGAGCTGATTGTCGGGGCGTATGTGACCGAAAGCGTGTTCTCCTGGCCGGGGATGGGCTTGCTGGGCATCCAGGCGATCACCTCGCTGGATTACCCGTTGATCATGGCGATCATTCTGCTGTCGTCGCTGATGCTGATCGTCGGCAATTTAGTGGCGGATCTGCTGTATCGCTTCGCCGATCCCCGTATTCGTACTTTGAGGTAACCGACGATGAGCAGACGCTGGCAAAACGTTCGCCACCAGCTACGCCGCAATCGTCCGGCGCAGTTCTCGCTTTTGGTGTTGTTTATTTTTATTCTCGCGGCGTTATCCGCGGGATTGAGCCCTTACGATCCTGATCAAATGTCGCTTGCCGCTCGTATGCTGCCACCTGATGCCGCGCACTGGTTTGGCACCGATGAATACGGGCGTGATTATTTAACCCGCGCACTGTACGGCGGGCAGATTTCATTGATGGTTGGGTTTTTAGTGATGCTGTTTTCCACCCTGATTGGCACGCTGGTCGGTACGCTCAGCGGCTATTTTGGCGGCTGGATCGATAACCTGATGATGCGCCTGGTTGATATCCTGCTGGCGATCCCGGCTTTCTTCCTGCTGCTGGTGCTCAACGCGTACCTCAAGCCGGGCGTGGAAAGCATCATCCTGATTATCAGCCTGCTGACGTGGATGAACATGTCGCGCATGATCCGCGCTGAAACGCTGACGGTGAAAGAGTGCGAATACGTGCTGTACGCTCGCGCATCCGGTGAGCATCCTTTGCGGATCATCGTGCGGCACATTATTCCAGGTGTGCTGCCCACTATCATCGTGGCCGCCACGCTGAACATCGCTTCGGCCATTTTGATGGAGTCTACGCTCAGCTTCCTCGGACTTGGTGTGCAGCAACCTGCCGCTTCCTGGGGAAGCATGCTCAACAACGCTCAGTCGTACATCGGGGAAGCCTCATGGCTGGCGATGTTCCCGGGCATTCTTATCCTGCTGACGGTGTTCAGTTTTAACGTGCTGGGCGATGTGTTTCGTACCGCCTTTGAGCCGGGAGCAAATCGCGATGCATAAGTTACTGGAACTTGAGGAACTGAAAACGTCCTTCTTTACCCGCGAAGGCGAAGTGCATTCGGTGCGCGGCGTTAGCTTCGCGCTGCAATCGGGTGAGCTGGTCGGCATCGTCGGGGAATCGGGCTGCGGCAAAAGCGTGACCTGCAAATCGGTGATTCAACTGCTGGGCAACAACGGCAAAATTACTGGTGGGCGCGTGCAGTTTCGCGGAGAAGATCTGGCCCGGAAAACGGCGGAGCAGATGCGCCGTATTCGCGGCAACGACATCGCGATGATTTTCCAGGACCCGATGACGGCGCTGAATCCGGTGCTGACCATTGGTCGTCAGATGACGGAAATCCTGATCCGCAATAAAGGGCTGAGTAAGCGCGAGGCCAAAACCAAAGCTATTGAGATGCTTGGTCGCGTGGGCATTGCCGATGCAGAACGTCGCTTCGATCAGTACCCGCATGAATTCAGCGGCGGGATGCGCCAGCGCGTGATGATTGCGATCGCGCTGTCGTGCGACCCGGAACTGCTGATTGCCGATGAGCCAACCACGGCGCTGGATGTCACTATTCAGGCGCAAATCTTGCGTTTGCTGAAAACCTTACAGCAGGAAACCGGCACCGCCATTCTGCTTATCACCCATGACCTCGGCGTGGTGGCGCAGGTTTGCAGTCGGGTGGTGGTGATGTACGGCGGCCTGGTGATGGAAGAGGGCAGTGTCGAAGATATTTTCTGGCGGCCTGCACATCCTTATACGCGTGGATTATTGGCCTCGCTGCCACGTGCGGACGATCCGGATCATCGCCTTTCCCCGATTGAAGGTGCGCCGCCGGGGTTGCTGAACCCGCCAGTCGGTTGTCCGTTTGCCGAACGCTGCCCGCAGCGGATGCCGCAATGCGACAAACAACCTCCTTTTTACTCACGTGGCGAAGGCCATCGAACGGCTTGCTGGCTATGGCAGGATAAGGAGCATCAGGCATGAGCAACGCACCGTTAATCAGCGTTCGCGAGCTGCGAAAGCATTACGCCCTGAACGGCGGCTGGCTACGCAAAGGTAAAGCCGTCAAAGCGGTAGATGGCGTCAGCTTCGATATTTTACCGGGCGAAACGTTCGGGCTGGTCGGTGAATCCGGCTGTGGGAAATCAACGCTCGGTCGCGCCATTTTGCGTCTGTTCGATGTGACTTCTGGTGAGATTACGTTTGACGGGCAAGAGATTGCTCATGCTTCAGAGAAAACGCTCAAGCCGCTGCGGCGCAGGATGCAGGCGATTTTCCAGGACCCGTATTCCTCGCTCAATCCCGGAATGACGGTACAGCAACTGGTCGCCGAGCCGATGAACATTCACGGCTACAGCGCACAGGCACAGCGCGAACGGGCCGAAGAGCTGCTTTATAAAGTTGGGCTTAAGCAGGAGCATTTGCAGCGCTTCCCGCATGAATTCAGCGGCGGTCAGCGCCAGCGCATTAGCATTGCGCGTGCGTTGTCGGTTCGCCCGGAGTTTGTGCTGTGCGACGAACCGCTGTCGGCGCTGGACGTGTCAGTTCAGGCTCAGGTGGTGAATATTCTGCAAGATTTGCAGCAGGAGCTGGGGCTGACTTACCTGTTTATCGCCCATGATCTGTCGATGGTGCGGCATATTTCCAGCCGTATCGGGGTGATGTATCTCGGTAAGCTGGTGGAAGTTGCCGAGGCAGGTGAGCTGTACACGCATCCTGCGCATCCTTACACCAGAGCGCTTCTGGCTTCCGTGCCACAGCCTGATCCGCATGTGCGTCATCTGGAAGTTGGCGGCCTGAAAGGGGATATTCCGGGCCCAACGGCAGACATGAGCGGCTGTCGTTTTTGCAGCCGTTGCCCACACGCGATGCCGGTTTGTCAGCAGCAGGAACCGCCAATGCAGGAAATTGCCCCGCGTCATTTTGCCGCTTGCTGGTTGTTTAAGGTGTAAGGGGAAATCTGCCCGGTGGCGGCTTGCGCCTTACCGGGCCTACAATGATCGCGTAGGCCGGGTTAGCGCAGCGCCACCCGGCTGGGCTGGAACAAGGCTGGTTCGTGAAACCGACGGTGTTTGTCGGGCACAATCAGATGCGCATTGCGCGTGAGGAAATTTTTGGCCCGGTGCTGGTGGTGATCCCTTATGACGATGAAGCCCAGGCGCTGGCGATTGCCAACGACACCCCTTATGGCCTGAGCGCGCTGGTGCTGAGTGGCAGCCGCGAACGCGGTGTTCAACTGGCGCAGCAGATTGACTCCGGCCGCGTGATGGTCAACACCCTGGCGCATGAACCGAAAGCCCCGTTTGGTGGTTTTAAACAGTCCGGTCTCGGCCGTGAGATGGGCAAGTGGGGCATGATGGCTTATCTGGAAGCCAAAACATTGATGGTGGGATAAGCGTTTAGCGCGCCGGGCAACACGTTGTTTACCCGGCGTATTGTCGTTTCGATTATCGATAGCGTGAGGTGTATGATTAAGCCACTTATGCCTGATAGAGGGCAAGGTGCAGACGACGATAACCGCACGTCAAACAGCCGCCTGCTTCCGTGAACTGAATAATTAGGTTGGAAGAATGAGTACAGGTATGTCCAGCAGTGATGCTCCTTTTGGAACGTTGTTAGGTTATGCGCCGGGTGGCGTGGCGATTTACTCCTCGAATTACAGCAGCCTGGGTGATGACTTCTCCCACGGTGATGCCTCCTTTCGAAGCTATATCGACAATGAATACATGGGCCACAAATGGCAGTGCGTGGAGTTTGCCCGCCGCTTCCTGTTTTTGACCTACGGTTTTGTCTTCACCGATGTCGGTATGGCGTATGAAATTTTCTCGTTGCGCTTTTTGCGCCAGGTGGTGAACGACAATCTGCTGCCGCTTCAGGCCTTTGCGAACGGCTCAAAGCGTAAGCTGACCGCGGGCGCACTGCTTATCTGGCAGAAAGGCGGGGAATTTAACGAGACCGGACATGTAGCGGTGATCACCCAGCTTATCGGCGATAAAGTCCGTGTGGCTGAGCAAAACGTGATTCATCATCCGTTGCCGCCGGGCCAGCAGTGGACGCGCGAACTGACGCTGGTCGTCAAAGAGGGCTGCTACGCCATTGAAGACACCTTCGCGGACACCACTATTCTCGGCTGGATGATCCAGACTGACGACACCGAGCACAGCCTGCCGCAGCCAGCTTTGCCGGGTAAAGCGTTGAACATTCAGGGTGCACACCTGGAAAACAAAGGTCAGTTCGACGGCAAATGGCTGAACGAGCAGGAGCCGCTGCAGGCGGCTTATGTTCGCGCCAACGGGCACTTTATCAATAAAGATCCGTGCCAGTATTTTACCATTACGGAATGTGCCGAACAGGAGCTGATTAAAGCCACCAACGAGCTGCACCTGATGTATCTGCACGCTACCGATAAAGTCATGAGAGATGACAATCTGCTGGCGTTGTTTGATATCCCGAAAATTCTCTGGCCGCGTCTGCGTCTTTCCTGGCAGCGTCGTCGTCACGATATGATCACCGGGCGTATGGATTTCTGCATGGATGAGCGCGGGCTGAAGGTGTACGAATACAACGCCGATTCTGCCTCCTGTCATACCGAAGGTGGGCTGATCCTGGAGCAATGGGCGAAAACGGGGTATCAAGGGAAAGGCTTTAATCCGTCCGAAGAGTTGCTCAGTGAATTGATTGGTGCCTGGAAGCACAGCTCTGCCCGTCCGTTTGTGCATATCATGCAGGACAAAGATCTTGAGGAGAACTATCACGCTCGCTTTATGCAACGGGCGCTGACGGATGCGGGCTTTGAAAGCAAAATTCTGTATGGTCTGGATGAGTTGCGCTGGGATGCCGCCGGGCAGCTGATCGACGGTGATGGGCGAGCGGTCAACTGCGTCTGGAAAACCTGGGCATGGGAAACCGCGATTGAGCAGGTGCGTGAGGTCAGCGAAACTGAATTTGCTGCGGTGCCAATCCGTACCGGGCATCCGCAAAATGACGTTCGCCTGATTGACGTGCTGCTGCGCCCGGAAGTGATGGTGTTCGAGCCGCTGTGGACTGTGGTGCCGGGCAACAAAGCCATTTTGCCGGTCCTGTGGCAGCTCTTCCCACACCACCGTTATTTGTTGGATACCGACTTTGAAGTGAACGAGGAACTGGCGAAAACGGGCTATGCGGTGAAACCCATTTCCGGGCGCTGCGGCAGTAATATCGACCTGGTGAGCCACGACGAGGAACTGCTGGATCAAAGCTCCGGTAAATTTGTCGACCGCAAAAACATCTATCAGCAGCTGTGGTGTTTGCCGAACGTGGATGGGAAGTACATCCAGGTGTGCACCTTTACCGTTGGCGGCAATTATGGCGGCACCTGCCTGCGTGGCGATGACTCGCTGGTGATTAAAAAAGAGAGTGATATTGAGCCATTGATGGTGGAAAAAACGCGCTGAGTCTTTACTGCCGGGCGAGGGAACTTGCCCGGTAAAAAGTGACGTTGATCTCATTTTTCTTCACGGGGTTGTATCTTAACGCCCTGAACCCGGCGAACAGCCTTCTCTCCACCTCCATGGCGTATCAACGTTCGCTGGTGATGTCTCTGCTGGGGTCATCTTCGCTATTTGATTTGAAAAACACCGCTTAAGATCGGTTTTTTATCTTTGAAATAATATCAAACATCTGAAATAAAAATTCTTAATAGAGTTTCGGGTCGATATAAGAATTTTCCGCTAAACGACATTTTTTAGGGGTAATTATAGTTACTTTTAACATTCTCATCCCATTATTATCTCTGCCGGTTCATTTTTTTTATTGTCTCTTTTGGGACTTGCATAAAATCATTGTTAATGAATTCTTCAATGGCGGTGGGTTTTGTGAAAATACATATATTCACTATATCTATTGATTCTGTGTTAATGATTTGTTTTTGTTATGATTTGTTGAATGGTCTTTCAAATGCATTTAAAAAGGGTTTTCAATATTTAGTAATTAACCTGTGCTTAAGTCTGTGACTGAATTATTTAAGTGCTGGTAAACTAAATATATTTAAAAGCGTGGACATTTCTCTCTGTCTATTTACTCGCTATACATTAAGTGATAAATATTAAGGCTCCCAATCTAGATCCTTTTGTACCTGCATGGACGATGTCAGGTGCCCACTTATATATCACAGAGGCGAATTATGGCGGATTCATTCCAGTCTGAGATTCCTAAAGCACGCGTTAACATTAAACTTGATTTGCATACTGGCGGCGCCCAGAAGAAAGTAGAACTCCCTCTTAAGATCCTGACGGTCGGTGACTTCAGTAACGGAAAATCCGAAGGCACGCTGTCTGAACGTGAAAAAATCAACATCAACAAAAATAACTTCAATAGCGTGCTGGCCGACCTGACGCCGGAAGTTAACCTCACCGTGAAAAACACCCTCGCCAATGACGGTACCGAAGAAAATATCCACCTCCAGTTCCAGGAGATGAAAGACTTCGAGCCAGAACAGGTTGCCCGTCAGATCCCACAGCTGCGCGCGATGCTGGCGATGCGTAATTTGCTGCGTGATTTAAAATCCAACTTACTGGATAACGTTACTTTCCGGAAAGAGCTGGAAAAGATTCTGAAAGACCCTTCCCTCAGCGATGAGCTGCGCAACGAGCTTAATGCGCTCGCCCCGTCCCAGGATTAATTACTGAAAACTTTTAACGGAATAAATACGAGTAAAATGCTTATGTCTCTTAATAATGAATCCCAGGTTCAGGCTGGCGGCGCAACCGTAGAAAAAACGTTACCGCAGGGCGGGGTGTATGCCTCACTGTTCGAGAAAATTAATTTAACCCCAGTATCAAAACTGGGTGAGCTGGACGGCTTCCAGGATAATAACGTGATGGCGGAAACCTCTGCTGATGCGCGAGTTACCGCCGCTGTTCAGGTCTTTATGCAGTGTCTGAAAAAATCCGGCCAGGCTGTCGAAAAGCTCGATAAAACTCTGCTGGATCACCATATCGCTGAACTCGATTTCCAGATTAGCCGTCAGCTCGACGAAGTCATGCACAATGAAGAGTTCCAGAAAGTGGAATCTATCTGGCGTGGCCTGAAGTCGCTGGTCGACAAAACTGACTTCCGTCAAAACGTGAAACTGGAAATTCTGGACCTGTCGAAAGACGAACTGCGCCAGGACTTCGAAGATTCCCCGGAAATCATTCAGAGCGGTCTGTACAAGCAAACCTACATCGCTGAATACGACACCCCGGGCGGTGAGCCGATTGGCGCGATTATCTCTGCTTACGAATTCGATGCGTCTGCACAGGACGTTGCGCTGATGCGTAATCTGTCCAAAGTGTCTGCCGCGGCACACATGCCGTTTATCGGCTCTGCTGGCCCGAAATTCTTCCTCAAAGACAGCATGGAAGAAGTGGCGGCCATCAAAGACATCGGCAACTACTTCGACCGTGCCGAGTACATCAAGTGGAAATCCTTCCGCGAGACCGATGACTCTCGCTATATCGGTCTGGTGATGCCGCGCGTACTGGCTCGTCTGCCCTATGGCCCGGACACCGTACCGGTACGTAGCTTCAACTACGTCGAAGAAGTGAAAGGCCCGGATCACGACAAATACCTGTGGACCAACGCCTCGTTCTCGTTTGCGGCGAACATGGTGAAGAGCTTCATCAACAACGGCTGGTGTGTGCAGATTCGTGGCCCACAGGCTGGCGGTGCGGTGAAAGACCTGCCCATCCACCTGTATGACCTCGGCACCGGCAATCAGGTGAAAATCCCGTCCGAAGTGATGATCCCGGAAACCCGCGAATTTGAATTCGCTAACCTCGGCTTCATCCCGCTGTCGTACTACAAAAACCGCGATTACGCGTGCTTCTTCTCGGCAAACTCCACGCAGAAACCAGCCCTGTATGACACCGCAGATGCTACCGCGAACAGCCGTATCAACGCGCGCCTGCCGTACATCTTCCTGCTGTCCCGTATCGCTCACTACCTGAAGCTGATCCAGCGTGAAAACATCGGTACCACCAAAGACCGCCGTCTGCTGGAACTGGAGCTGAACACCTGGGTGCGTGGTCTGGTGACTGAAATGACCGATCCGGGCGACGAGCTGCAGGCTTCCCACCCACTGCGCGACGCGAAAGTGTTGGTTGAAGATATCGAAGACAACCCGGGCTTCTTCCGCGTGAAGCTGTACGCCGTGCCGCACTTCCAGGTGGAAGGGATGGACGTCAACCTGTCACTGGTTTCCCAGATGCCTAAGGCGAAATCGTAACGTAGGGCAGGAAGCCGATGAAAACGGAACAACCGTTATGGGGTCGAGGCGTCATGGTCTCGCCTCAGCACTTCCAGCAACAGGTCGCTTATGCGGCCTGGTCTGCGGAATGCATTGCGCAGATGGGCCTCAATCATCCCTGGGGGGTGATTGAGGCAGCATTTGAACCAGACGCGCTGAAACTTGGTCGTCTGCAGGCTCGTAAGCTGCATGTCCGTTTCCAGGATGGCACGCTGATAGACACGGATAATGCCGAGGCGCTCCCTCCCGCGCTTTCACTTGATGGCGAATCAAAAGACATTGAAGTGGTACTGGCATTGCCGTTGCTGCGTGCTAATGGTGGCAACTGTCTGAAGTCTGATGAAGTGGCTGAGCGTCCGGTTCGTTATCGTCAGCGCTGGCATGATGTGCGTAATCAGTTTGGGGATGACACTCGCCAGATTGCGGTTATGCAGCCAGAACTGACGTTGCGTTTCGCGCATCAGAATAACAGTGACTATCTTACGTGCCCGATCGCGCGGCTACAGCTTGATTCACAGGGTATCTGGACGCCAGACGACGCCTTTTTGCCACCTTTGCTGAGGGTACAAAGTAGTCGCTGGCTGATGGTTCAGCTCGAACAGCTCATGAGCCAGCTTCGCGCTCGTCTGACACGTTTGATGGCAATGCGTCGCGAAAGCAATGAACGAATGGCTGACTTTGCTGTGGCAGACGTTTCTCTGTTCTGGTTGTTAAATGCACTGAACAGCGCCGAGCCCGTTTTAGGCCATTTTCAGCGCTACCCGCAAAGTGCCGTTGAACGGTTATACCCTGAACTGGCGCGGCTGGCGGGAAGCCTTTTAACCTTCTCCCTGGTGCACCAGGTCACTGCAATTCCAGCCTATCAGCACGAACAATTGAACGCGGTCTTTCCGCCGTTGTTCGATTTGCTAAGTGATTTGCTGGAAGCAAGCTTGCCATCAAGGGTGATATCCATTGAGTTGGCGCACGATAAACGGCTGCGTCAGTGGCTTGCGCGTCTCCAGGATCCTCGCCTGCGTGAAGGGGCAGATTATTACCTTTCCGTACGTTCGCACATTCCGGTTGCTCAGTTGCAAGAGCAATTTCCTCGTCAGTGCAAAGTCGGCAGTCCGGACTATGTCACCAGTCTGGTCAATGCCTCGCGTCAGGGGATCCCTCTCAAACCTCTGCGTCACGTTCCTGCTGCTATCCCGCTGCGACTGGAAAATCAGTATTTCTCTCTGGATCTTTCGCATCCGGCTGCACAGGAAATGCTTGAGAGCGGCAATTGCATGTTCTACACCCCGGGCACGCTCGGTGAGCCAGAACTTGAACTTTATGCGGTGCTGAGAACATGAGTGAGAACAAACGCGAAGTAACTACCTCCATTGATATCGACGCGCTTTTGCAGGACACGTGGTTGCAGGTTATCAGTCTTCGTCATGGCCCTCAGTTCAACGAGGGCGAGGGGAGAGTGCTCTGGGATCGCTGTGTTGCAGATGTGGGACGTGTTCAGCAAGCCCTGAAAGAGAAGGGATTGGATGAAGCAAGCTGTCAGCACATCCTCACGGCTCAGTGCGCATTGCTGGATGAAGCGGTGAAAAGCCGTGGCATTCAGGATGACGCCTGTGTTCAGTGGTACGACATTCCTTTGCAAGGGCATTTCCTTGGCACGATGGAAGCAGGCGATACGCTGTGTGATCGCATGCGCGATGTCTTGCGTGAACCCGCTCCGGAGAGCGCAGTGTTGACCTGCTTTGAGCGGGTCATGATGTTGGGCTTCCTTGGAAGTTTTCGTTCTCTGAACGATCCGGAGAGGCAAAAACTCATCAAAGCCCTCAGCGAGCATGTCGGGCCTTTCAGCTATCCACAGACGCACCCAGTCCTGGCAGAAAGCCGTGTCGGGCGTGGAATGGGGAACTGGTTAGCTTCCTGGCCCGTTCGCATTGGTCTCAGCCTCGTGGTGCTTGTCGCATTGTGGTGGGGGCTGAGCCACTGGCTGGATCAGATGCTGGCAACTCTGTTGCCTGAGGCTGTGAAATGAGTTCTGCGCAACACCGCCTCTTAGCGTTGTGGGGCGCGCTACTGAGCGGTGTCGTCTGCCTTGGATTCCTGCCCGTTTCGCGTCTGGTTAGTGTCCTGACTCTTGTTGTTGTCTGGGGGGGGATTGCTACGCTCTGGTATCTGGCCAGCCGCCGTTCAGAGCAAGCATACACGGCACGTCTGGATAATCTGCCAGAGGCGAATTATCGCCAACCGGTCGTGCTGGTGTGCGGCGATTTGCCACAGGCATGGCCAGAACAGTCTCAGGTTCTGACCGTGACCCAGGGCTGTTGGATCCGGGTGGAAGATAATCAGGATGTTGAGCATGTGGCTCGCCAACTGCTGTGGATGCGGCCCGACTGGGGACGTCAGCTTTCGGTGATGGTTAGCATTTGTCCGCAAAAACACGCGGATACTGAAGCGCTGACAAGTCGCTTACTGGCGCTGCGTTGGCAGATAAGCCAGCTCCGACGCGAAACGGGGCATTCAGTTCCTGTGATACTGAATGGTCAGGCTGGCAGCGGAATGATGAACGATATGCTTTGGCAGGCCGCTATCCCTGGCGAAGGAGTCAGTGTCTGGCGTGAGTCATTTGCTCCCAGCTCTATTGCCGCGTGGGTAACGACGGGTGGCTCGATGGCGATGCAGCAACAGGTGCTGATGAACAGCCTGATGACCTGGTTCCATACCCATGTCAAAACGGTGTTCATGGATGAAAATCCAGACATTCCTGCGATCGCGCCAACGGCTGTGCTGTGGGGCATTGGGCCGATACTGGCGGGTAGTCTTTCATCCTCAATCTGGACAGCCTGGCTTTCACGCCATACGGCAATTCAGCACGTTGCAGGGTGGCACCCGGTAGGGACGGACAGCACGGTCATGTCGCTGTTTCCGGACTTTGTGCTGCCGTTGCTTCCCGAAGGCGTAGGCCTGACGCCACGTCAGCGAACCTGGCGCTATGGGTTGTCTATGTTCACGCTGGCAGCCGTAGCTGCGCTTTGCAGCAGTGGCTGGAACAACCGTCAACTGCTGCACAATCTCAGCTTTGATATTCACCACTATGACCGAATTTCGATGGACGATTACGTCCCGAAAGCGGATGCGGTGAACGTGTTACGTCAGGATGCCGCGCAATTGGATCAATGGGCCAGAAATGGCGAGCCGTTGCGAATGAGTCTGGGTCTTTACCAGGGCGAGCGTCTGCGCATGCCTGTTCTGGATGCCGTTCGTTCTTACGTCCCGCCGCCTCCGCCTCCGCCTCCAAAGCCGAAGGAGAAAGTGGTCCCTAAAATTGTCCGCCTCGACAGCATGTCGCTGTTCGATTCTGGCAAGTACGAACTGAAATCAGGCTCCACCAAACTGCTGATTAACTCGCTGGTGGGCATCAAAGCCAAACCAGGCTGGCTGATCGTGGTGGCCGGACACACCGATAACACCGGCAATCCTCAACTGAACCAGACGCTGTCTTTGAAGCGCGCCGCAGCGGTGCGTGACTGGATGCGCGACACCGGTGACGTGCCGGAAAGCTGTTTCGCCGTGCAGGGCTATGGCGAAAGTCGACCTGTCGCAACAAATGACACCACGGAAGGGCGAGCGCTTAACCGCCGTGTCGAAATCAGTCTGGTGCCACAGGCTAACGCCTGCCAGATACCAGGCAAAACCCCAGCGTCATCGCAGGATGATGACGTTTCTCAACACTAATGGAGTAAATCCGATGGCAATTCCAGTTTATCTTTGGCTGAAAGACGACGGCGGTGCGGATATCAAAGGTTCTGTAGACGTGCAGGATCGTGAAGGCAGCATCGAAGTTGTCGCTCAGGAACATAACCTGTACATCCCGACTGACAACAACACCGGCAAACTGACCGGTACCCGTATCCACACCCCGTTCCTGTTCACCAAGGAAATCGACTCG